>CAZGYJ010000080.1:3399-13058 GCA_964530345.1 uncultured Methylomonas sp. | reverse complement strand
ATTTCTACGCCTTGAATACGAATAACAATACGGCGCCAGTTGCCAAACTTATTCCATGCTCGTTCCTAATCATTTTGCACCTGACTCTTTCGTTAAAAATCGCCCAATGAATATATGGATAGATGCGGACGCATGCCCGGTTGTTATTAAAGATATTTTATTCAGGGCCGCGGTTCGCACCGGCGTGCAGCTAATATTAGTAGCCAACCGAGCAATTCATGTCCCACCGTCTCCCAACATCAAAATGCTTCAGGTCACAGCCGGTTTTGATGTTGCCGACAATGAAATTATTAAAAGAATTACCGCTGGCGACCTTGTTATTACCAGCGATATCCCTTTAGCGGCTGAAGTCATCAACAAAGGTGGCTATGCCCTCGATTCCCGCGGCGAACTATATACAACAGAAAATATCGGCGAACGACTTAATATGCGTGATTTTATGGCCACACTCCGAAATAGCGGCATAAATACCGGCGGTCCAGCGCAATTGAGCAACAGTGATCGACAATACTTTGCCAATCAACTGGATAAACTTCTCACAAAGCATTCACAAAAATAAACGCTTATTAAGCTTATTGCTGAAATTGATTTTCTATCACAACCTCATCAAGATCCAGTTGCCCTGCTCTGGGCATCGCTTCCTGAACTGCTTTTCCAACAACAACAAACATAGCGATGACATGATCATCGGGTAATTTAATAAGTTCACCAACTTTTTCAAAATCAAAACCATCCATCGGACAGGAATCGTAGCCCATTGCTTTTGCTGCCAGCATCAAGGTTTGCGCTGCAATTCCACAGGAGCGCATCGCCTCATCACGCTGCACCTGTTCCTTGTCACGATAGTAACTATCGATAGCCGGTAAAATAAATTCCTGAACTTCTTGAGGAGCATTTCTCCAATAACGCCCCGGCTGTTTTTCCCAGGATTTTAGATCAGCACATAATACAATCAATAGTGACGCATCAGTCACCTGGGCTTGATTCCAGGCCACTTCCCTTATTTTTTGGCGTTGTTCCTGGTCTTTTACCACCACAAATCGCCAATTCTGGATATTAAACGCAGTCGGAGAAAGTACCGCCAGTGATAGTAATTCTTTTATTTCCCCATCAGTCATTTGGTGATTTGCATCAAAATGCTTGACTGAACGCCTTGCGCGAATGGCTTCTAAAGTATTCATTTTTATTTTAATCTCTCTTTTAAACCCATAAATAATGCATGGCCAATCCACAAAAAACGGCCAACCCGAACCAGTTGCTATTCAAAAAAGCTTTAAAGCATTGGTTTTTTTCCCGGTTAAAAATCAGGATTTGCTGATAAATTGAAAGTCCTGCTGCTACCAACACGCCAAAATAATAAGGCCAACTCAGATTTTCCAACTTCCCTATGATAATTAGCAAACCAATAATGATAATTTGTAAAACAGCCATGATATGGCGATCTTTATCACCAAATAAAATCGCTGTGGATTTTACCCCAATTTTCAAATCATCATCCTTATCCACCATGGCATACATGGTATCGTAAACCAATGCCCATAAAACGGTTGCCAAATACATAACCCAGGCGACCAAAGGTACCGAGCCTGTTTGAGCAGCAAAAGCCATAGGCACAGCCCAGCCAAAAGCAATCCCCAGATAAGCTTGGGGCAAGTGAGTATAGCGCTTCATGAAAGGATAACTGGCCGCTAGAAACGCAGCGATAAAAGACAACAACACCGTTAGTCTGTTCATCAATAAAACCAATGAAAAGGCGATCAAACATAATATTACAAACAATATCAATGCTTCTTTTGGCTTGACTCTTCCTGCTGCTATCGGGCGTTGCTTGGTCCGTTCCACATTAGGATCAAATTCCCGATCAGCATAATCGTTAATCACACAGCCTGCGGCACGCATCAGAATGACACCTAATACAAAAACAGTAAAAACCAAAGGATCAGGTTTGCCATCTCCTGCGACCCAAAGCGCCCAAAGCGTTGGCCAAAGCAAAATCAGAATACCAATTGGCCGATCAAACCTGGCCAGCAACCAATACTGGTGCGCGCGATCTAAAATCAACGCCTTATTCACTGTCATCCCCCTTGATTTTTTGAATGACATTAGTCGTGGAATGCCCTTCAATAAAACCAAGCAACTCAACTCTGCCGCCATTCGCCAAGACTTCTTTATGACCGGCAATTTCAGTAATATCAGTGTAATCGCCCCCCTTTACCAAAATATCAGGCAATATTTTTCCAATCATCTGCTGCGGCGTATCTTCTTGAAAAGCGACTACCCAATCGACACATTCCAGTGCCGCCAACATTTGCATCCGATAATCCAGATCGTGGATTGGCCGTTTGGGTCCTTTTAGACGTCTGACAGAATCATCACTGTTGACCAGTACAATTAAGCGATCACCCAAATTCCTGGCTTGCTGCAAGTAACTGATATGCCCGGGATGCAAAATATCAAAACAACCATTGGTCAAAACAATTTTCTCGCCTTCCTGTCTTGCCGCCCGCATCGCGATTAATAATTCGTCCAGGCTAATAACACCTCGTTTGTGCGCTCTTTGACCACTCAATGCATAACTGAATTCTTCGGCAGTAAAACTGGCTGTTCCCATTTTGCCAACCACTATACCCGCTCCAACATTTGCTAATGTCGTTGCTTGCTGAATCGATGCATTGGCAGCCAAACTGGCAGCTAATACTGAAATTACCGTATCTCCAGCCCCTGTCACATCAAAAACCTCTCTGGCATGGGTAGGTAAATGTAATGGCTGTTCATTTTTGCTCAACAAAGTCATTCCGTGCTCGCCACGGGTAACTAATAACGCCTTTAAATCAAGCTCCTGTAGTAATTTTTCACCCTTTGTCACTAACTGCGGCTGATCCAGACAATCACCGACAACCGCTTCAAACTCGCTCAAATTTGGCGTGATGATTGAAGCATGCCGATATCTGCTAAAATCAGTACCCTTTGGATCAACCAAAACTGGCTTATTGGCCTTTTTGCACAGATCAATCAACTTTTCCACTTCACTCAATGTCCCTTTGCCATAATCCGACAACACCACAACATCAATGTGTTCAAGAATAGCCGTACAATCTGTCACTAACCGCCCGGTATCAACATCTTTAAACCCACCTTCAAAATCCAGCCTGATCAACTGCTGATGACGACTCATAACACGTAGTTTAGTAATCGTGGGATGCCCCGACAATCTTAATAGCCGACAGTCAACACCTGCTTCTTCAAGAACTTTCTGTAAAGCATCTGCCGCCTCATCCTGACCGCAAAGTCCTGCCAAACAAACTTTCGCCCCTAAGGAGGCCATATTTAATGCCACATTACCCGCGCCACCAGCTCGTTGCTCCTCATCCTGAACATGAACAACCGGTACCGGCGCTTCGGGAGAAATTCTTGATGTCGGACCATGCCAGTAACGGTCAAGCATCAGGTCACCAATGACCAGGATTCGAGCAGAACTATAATCGGGTAATTGCATTGCTATTAAAATACCGTCAAAATGAAATTTAAACGCGCGCACCAGTTCAGGCCGGAGCGCAAGATATAATATAATGGCTTAAATGACACAAAGAGTGCAAACAAATGAAGGTAAAAATTTATCACAACCCCCGCTGTAGTAAATCCAGAAATACCTTACAGTTATTACGTGACCGCAGTATTGAACCGGAAATCATCGAATATTTAAAAAATCCGCCAACCGCGGAAGAACTCGATGAAATTTTGCAAATGCTGGACATGGAACCGCGAGATCTGATGCGTAAAAGAGAACCTGAATACAAAGCCACAGGCATGAATGATGACTCTCTGGATCGCCAGGCCCTGATTGATGGCATGGTTGCCACACCTAAACTAATTGAACGCCCTATCGTGATAGCCAACGGAAAAGCAGCAATTGGCAGACCGCCAGAAAATGTAATGGCAATAATAGAGTAGTTTTTCAGGCAACTTTACAATAATCCGATAATTAAATTCTTGTGACTAACATACTCATCCTTTATTACAGCCATGATGGCGCCACCAATAAAATGGCCAATCAAATTGCCAGAGGCGTTGAATCCGTAAATACTGTTGAAGCAATTTTGCGAACCGTTCCAGAAATTTCTTCTACCTGCGAACAAATAGCGGATATTATTCCCGAACAGGGCCCACCTTATGCAACGCTTGAGGATCTAAAAAACTGCTCCGGCCTGGCTTTGGGCAGTCCGACCTATTTTGGTAACATGGCTGCGGCAATGAAATACTTTTGGGATAACACTACAGAAATCTGGTTATCCGGTGCATTGACAAATAAACCGGCAGGAGTGTTTACTTCAACTGGCAGTATGCATGGAGGCCATGAAAGCACCTTATTATCAATGTTTTTACCACTTTTACATCATGGCATGATGGTCCTTGGTGTACCGTATAGTGAAACAGCTTTACGAGAAACCCAAAGTGGTGGCACTCCTTATGGACCGAGTCATACGCATTCAGAATCAGGTCTAAGCGATGATGAAAAAATCATTTGCCAGGCTTTAGGGAAAAGGTTGGCCCAAACAGCATTAAAATTAAACAACTGATGATTTTTAAATCTGCAACATTTTATTATTGGCTGGCGCTTGTTGGTTTTTTCAGCTTATTTGCCCTGCTGATGCTTTGGCATACTCTACTTAGTCCGCCAGTTAAATTTCCTGTGGCAATGATTCTTATTATTACTGTCCTGCCTTTATTATTACCTTTACGAGGCTTGTTACATGGCAAAAAAAGGAGCTGTGCCTGGGCAGCTTATATCAGTATGCTTTATTTTATGCACGGCAGTATTGAAGCTTTTGCCAATCCTGATACGTTAGAAAAATTACTTGCTTCACTAGAAATACTATTCAGTTTGTTTTTATTTATTGGCAGTATGTTTTACGTGCGTTTTGCTAAAAACCCTCGGATTTCATAAAAATGGCAATTCAACACCCGCTACAATTTGATTATGGTAATCACTATAATTTTTCTACATTTTATGCGGGCAACAATCAGGAACTCATCCAGCAATTACAAAAAAGCGCATCGGGTAAAGGTGAACAACAAATATATTTTTGGGGGAGTCAAGGACTGGGTAAAAGTCATTTATTACAGGCATGCTGTTTTGAGGCCCATTTAATACAACGCAGTAATTTTTATCTGTTATTGGAATCAGAAGCATTACCTGACCCCGATATTCTTCTGGGACTGGAAAAAACTCAGTTAGTTTGTATTGATAATATTGATAACATTACTGGTAACCAAGAGTGGGAGTATGCATTATTCAGGTTTTATAATCTGCATCAGGAACTGCAAAATCATTTAATCATCAGTTCTTCAAGTCCCGCTAACGCGCTTAACATCTCATTACCAGATCTAAAAACCCGATTAGGCTGGGGCTTGAACATGAAGATCAATTCTTTAAATGATGAACAGCGTATAGCAGCATTAACAATGAAGGCACAAACCATGGGACTTGAATTAACGCCAAGAACAGCCAATTATTTACTAACCCGTTGCGTTCGTGATTTACCCTTACTCTGGGAGTTTCTGAATAAAATAGACCATGCCACCCTGGCAGCCCAACGAAAACCAACTATTCCATTAATCAAAGAAATTCTGCAACAAAATCAAAGCTTATGAAAGTTCTCGTTATTGGCGCTGGCGCAATTGGTGGATTTTATGGCGCATTGTTAGCAAAACAAGGGGCTGATGTTTCTGTGGTTTGTCGCTCCAATTATCAGCAAGTAAAGCAAGCTGGCCTGACCATTGACAGCCACTGTTTAGGTCGATGGAATTTCAAACCCACACAGGTCTTACAACATGTTGCCGATTATCAAGGTACTGCTGATTATATTTTGCTCTGCACCAAGGTGGTTCCCGAACTGGACCGAGTCAAACTCATTAAAAATGCGGTTAAACCAGAAACCTCAATCGTTTTCATCCAAAATGGCGTAGAAATTGAGCAAGAATTACTGGCAGCTTTTCCAGAAAACGAAATCGTCAGCGGCTTAGCGTTTATTTGCAGTAACAGGATAACAGCAAACACTATTTCTCATCTTGCTTATGGACGGCTGACGCTTGGTAATGTGCCGGGGAGTGTCAGTAGTAAAACCCAAGAATTGGCTAATACCTTTAATCAATCTGGAATCAAATGTCAGACAACTGAAGATATTATTAAAGCGCGTTGGCAAAAATGTGTCTGGAACGCACCTTTTAACCCGTTATCGGTATTGTCTGACGGCTTGTTCACCCTGGATATTTTGACTAGCCAGGAAGCTTATGTCAGAAAGATCATGCAGGAAGTCGTCAAAATAGCTGCTGCAACGAATCATCCTCTAGCGCCCGATATTATCGACATCAATGTATCCAGCACCTACGCCATGCCTCCTTATAAAACCAGCATGTTACTGGATTTTGAAGCAGGAAGGCCCATGGAAACCGAAGCAATTTTAGGAAATGCAGTTCGTGCCGGCCTTAGGAAAAACGTACCCTGCCCATACCTCGAATCAATTTATGCAATGATGCAATTAAAAGTTTTAGAACCGCTTACCACGGCATCGGCATCCCATCATACTTAACAAAATCACCGGAAATTTCCAACCGAAAATCATTAATAACCCGAATCATTCCCGATACGCTTTCATCAACGTCAATCAAGCCATTTGGACCACCCATATCAGTTCGTACCCAGCCTGGATGAAAAATTAACACACCGACTTGTTCTGGGAACAAATCAATAGCAAGCGTTTTCATGGCTGCATTCAACGCTGCCTTACTAGAACGATAGAAAAGACTTCCACCACTCGAATTATCAGCAATACTTCCCATTAGACTACTGATTGCGACAATCAGTTTTTTTTCGCTCCGTTTGATTTGAGGAAAAAAAGCCTCGGCTATTTTTACCGGAGCCATGGTATTGATTGTCAACGTCTGCTGCCATGCTTGATAATCCAATTGCCCAAAGCCACGGTCTTTGTTATCGCCATAAACGCCAGCATTATTGATTAAAACATCAATCTTTTCATGGCTTAAATGAGCAGCAAGACTATCAATCTCAGGAAAACTCTCGACATCCAGCGGGTAAATCTGCACCTGTTGATATTGTTGTTTCAATTCTGCCAACTGGTCAGCTGCCTCCGGGTTTCGGCAACACGCAATGACTTGCCACCCTGCTTCTGCATAGCGCTGACAGAACCCAAGCCCTAATCCTCGATTAGCTCCAGTGATCAAAACTGTTGACATACATTTCTCCAAATAAAAAAGCCCTCCTGAAAAGAGGGCTTTTTGAACTTATAGCCAAATGAAAGACTTAACCTTCATAGTTCTTTGCAGCAAAATCCCAGTTAACAAGATTCCAGAATGCTTCCAGATATTTTGGTCTGGCATTACGATAGTCAATATAATAAGCATGCTCCCAGACATCACAAGTTAACAAAGGCGTTTGGCCTTCGGTGAGTGGGCAACCAGCATTACTGGTGCTAACCAGCTCCAGACTGCCATCAGCATTTTTTACCAGCCACGCCCAACCAGAACCAAAAGTAGTTACTGCGCATTGGGTGAAAGCCGTTTTGAATTCTTCAAACGAACCAAATGTTCTGTTGATAGCATTAGCCAACCCACCTTCTGGCTCTCCACCGCCATTGGGCGACAAACTATTCCAGTAGAAAGTATGATTCCAGACTTGTGCAGCGTTATTAAATATTCCACCAGATGACTTCTTAATAATATCTTCCAGCGACATACTTTCAAACTCAGTGCCGGGCACTAAATTATTCAAATTTGTCACATAAGTTTGATGATGCTTGCCATAGTGATATTCCAGAGTTTCCTCAGAAATATGAGGGGCCAAAGCGTCTTTAGCATAAGGTAGATCAGGTAATTCAAAAGCCATTTATTCCTCCAAAACATAAAAAAACAAAAACTGCCGATCAATAATTTAAAATGAATCGACAGACAAAAACCTAGTATTTTATTAAGTTTTATAACTCTATCATTGCTTCCCCACAAAATCAAAATGCCAAGTATTTTTTTTATCGAATATCCTCTGACAAAAAATTCAAGAGAATTTTCTTTATTTGTAAAACATTTAAGGTAAAATATAGGGTTTTCTAGGCTATTATTAGATTGCTGATTTTAGTGCATTGAAGCGCTTTAATTTGAGTTGCAAATATTCTCAAATCGGTTTTTAAAAAATCGCGGCAACATGCTGATTTGTCTGCATGATAGAGACAAGGCGGCTAAAACATTTCTCCAAAACACATAGAACAGCCTCTAGAAAGAGTATTTTTATTCCATTTTTTGAGTATAAACATGAAAGACTTAACGAAGTACAGAAACATTGGTATTTTCGCGCACGTAGATGCCGGGAAAACGACAACTACTGAGCGTATTTTAAAATTAACAGGAAAAATTCACAAAATTGGTGAGGTGCATGATGGCGCAGCAACAACCGATTTTATGGAACAGGAACAGGAGCGCGGAATTACCATTCAATCAGCTGCGACTTCGTGTTCATGGAACGATCACCGCTTAAATATTATCGATACCCCGGGACACGTTGATTTCACCATTGAAGTTTACCGGTCATTAAAAGTTCTCGATGGCGGTGTCGGTGTATTTTGCGGCTCCGGAGGCGTTGAGCCCCAATCGGAAACCAACTGGCGGTATGCGAATGACTCGGAAGTTGCCAGAATTATTTATGTCAACAAATTAGACAGAGTGGGTGCTGATTTTTACCGCGTTGTCAAACAAGTTGAAGATGTCTTGGGAGCTATACCTTTAGTCATGACTTTACCCATTGGCATTGAAGATGATTTTGTTGGCGTTGTTGATTTGCTTACACGTAAAGCCTGGGTTTGGGATGATTCGGGCGACCCATTAAAATATGAAATCCAGGATGTTCCTGCGGATATGGCTGATGACGTTGAAGAATGGCGTGAAAAACTGATTGAAACCGCTGTCGAACAAGATGATGATGTCATGGAAAAATACCTGGAAGGCGAAGAACCAGACATTGAAACACTTAAGAAGTGTATTCGCAAAGGCACCATTTCTCTTGCCTTTTTTCCAACTTATTGCGGCTCTTCCTTCAAAAACAAGGGAGTACAATTAGTTCTGGATGCGGTTGTTGATTTTCTCCCCAACCCGACCGAAGTGAAACCGCAACCTGAAATTGACCTGGAAGGCAATGAGACCGGCTCTTTTGCAGTTGTCGATCCTGACAAACCATTACGCGCATTGGCCTTTAAAATCATGGATGACCGTTATGGCGCTTTGACTTTTATGCGCATCTACTCTGGAAAACTTGAAAAAGGCATGACAGTTTTAAATACCTTCACTGGTAAAACAGAGCGTATCGGACGAATTGTAGAAATGCACGCCGACTCCCGTGAAGAACTGGATGAGGCGCAAGCTGGTGATATTGTTGCGGTTATTGGCATGAAAAACGTCCAGACCGGCCATACTTTATGCGACCCAAATGCGCCAGCCACGCTGGAACCAATGATCTTCCCTGACCCGGTAATTTCTATGGCGGTCGCCCCGAAAGATAAGGACGGATCTGAAAAACTGGGTATTGCACTGGGCAAAATGATTAAAGAAGACCCCTCTTTCCGTGTTGAAACTGACGAGGACAGCGGCGAGACTAT
>CAZGYJ010000080.1:0-3299 GCA_964530345.1 uncultured Methylomonas sp. | reverse complement strand
TTTCATGCTGTGGATTCATCTGCAGTTGCTTTCGAAATTGCCGCAAGAAGCGCCTATCGACAATCAATTCCAAAAGCCGGTCCTCAGCTGATTGAACCCATCATGAAGGTTGATGTTTTCACCCCTGAAGACAATGTCGGCGATGTTATTGGCGATCTTAACAGACGCAGAGGCATGATTAAATCTCAGGAGCCTGGAACAACCGGCGTTCGAATTAAAGCGGATGTTCCTTTAAGCGAAATGTTCGGCTATATTGGCGATTTACGCACCATGACCTCTGGTCGCGGCCAATTTTCAATGGAGTTCTCACATTACTTGCCTTGCCCGAAAAATGTTGCCGAGGACGTCATTAAAGAAGTCCAGGAACGAAACAGCAAAAAGTAAAAACCTGCATGGACACACCCTTGACGATCATTTACTTCGCCCAGGGTGCGTCTTCTTTCAATCAACCTCACACACCGTCAACATGGCTATAGAAATTGAACATAAATTTTTATTGGCTAATGATAATTGGCGCCCTCTAATTTACAAATCTATCAATATTCAGCAAGGCTATTTAACCAGCGCCCCCACCAGCTCAATCCGAGTACGAATCAGTGGCGAAAATGCATGGCTGAACATTAAAAGCGCAACGATTGGCAACCAAAGACTGGAATTTGAATATAAAATTCCATTATCGGACGCCAAAGAAATGATTGCCAAACTTTGCAAAGGTCCACTTGTCACCAAAATCAGGCATTTTGTTAAACATGACGGACACACCTGGGAAATAGATGAGTTTTCTGGAGAAAATGAAGGGCTAACTGTCGCAGAAATTGAACTCTCAAAACCTGACGAAGATTTCTCGATTCCCGACTGGATAGGAAAAGAGGTGACAGGAGACTTAAAATATTACAATAATAACCTGGCACACCAACCCTACAAAACCTGGAAATAACTTCTGCAATTAACCAAATTTTGGAATATTAAAATCAGCAAACAGCTTGTCCCTCTCCACTCTATTTACACATTTCATGGCCTTCTTAACTACATCCTCTTTTAAATGCGGTGAAAACATTTCAATAAATTGAAAAATGTATTGACGAATATACTTGTTTTTACTTAATGCGATTTGAGTGGTACTGACCCCAAAAATATTTTCTACATCAATCGCCACCAAATCCTGATCGATTTCCGGCAAATACGCCATCTTTGCAATAATCCCAATACCCAGGCCCAACCGAACATAAGTCTTGATCACATCAGCATCTACCGCTGTCAATACGATATCTGGCGATAAATTATTTTTCAAAAAAACCTCATCAATTTTATATCGACCGGTAAAACCGAAAACATAGGTAATGATTGGGTATTTAATAATATCAATCAACTGTAACGATTTTTTATTAGCCAAAGGGTGATTTTTTTTAACAATAATACACCGCCCCCAACGATAACATGGCATTGAAAGAATCTGGTCATCGCTTACCAGCGATTCAGTAGCAATGGCCAAGTCAACATCCCCTTGTTTTAACAACAACGCAACATTTTTGGGATTGCCCTGCTGCATACTGAACTGGATGTTAGGATTATTCAAAATAAACCGATTAACAATCGGTGGCAATATATATCTGGCTTGAGTATGAGTCGTTGCAATTGTCAATAACCCCTCTTGACTGCTAACATCCAAAGCAATGTTTTTTATACTTTGCACTTTATCAAGGATGTTAATTGCCTCCTGATAGACCCGCTTGCCCTCCCTGGTTAATTCAACCAAATGCTTACCCTTTCTTATAAATAAAGGCACATTTAACTCTTCTTCCAACAACAAAATTTGCTTACTCATCCCAGCCTGAGAGGTAAAAATGTGTTTGGCCGCATTTGAAATATTACATTGGTATTTTACGATTTCAACAAAATACCTAAGTTGAATTAATTTCACTTTTAACAACTATTAGTTATAAATAAATGACATTATATTCCTTTTATTTATATAAAGAGATGGTATATTAGCAACCCTTTGTAATTTTTTGGAAACTTCATTGGAAACAATCTTTATACTTGCCGGCGGCTTGGTAGGATTTATCATCGGCTTAACCGGCGTGGGCGGAGGGTCACTCATGACCCCCATCCTGGTACTTGGATTCGGAATAACTCCTTCAATTGCTGTTGGAACCGACCTGCTTTACGCCGCAATTACCAAGGCCAATGGAGTTTTTTTTCACCACCGCAATAAAACCATCGACTGGAAAGTTGCCGGATTAATGGCAGCCGGAAGCATCCCAAGCTCGATACTTTCGGTTTTTTTTATCGAAAACATCAGAGCAAGAGGCTTTGATTATGACTCAATAATGATGACTACTCTAAGCTTCATGTTGGTCACAACTGCATTGATTATCATTATTAAAAACCGCCTGCTTGCCTGGGTTCATTCCAAAAAAAGCGGAGCAATAACTTTAATGCTCAGTTATAGACCTTATTTAACCGTGCTCTCTGGAATAACTCTGGGTTTTCTAGTCACCATATCTTCGGTCGGCGCTGGTGCAATCGGCTCAGCCATCCTGTTTATGCTTTACCCTTCAAAAAAGCCAACTTCAATAGTAGGGACAGATTTAGCCCATGCAATACCATTAACAGCAATTGCCGGCGCTGGTCATTTACATCTTGGCACTGTCGATTTTAATTTATTATTAGGATTATTAGCCGGCGGCATACCTGCAATCTATCTTGGCAGTATTCTCGGAAAAAAATTGCCTGATACCTTATTAAGACCTATCATCGCACTGATTTTGTTTCTGATGGGTATCAAACTGGCATTTTATTGATCTTACCTCTAGCAATTCTTTGAGTTATAATTAAGAGCTAACTTTTAAACATTTTTATTTAACTTTTTAGGTAATTGAATATGGCCTTTGTAGTCACAGAAAATTGTATTAAATGTAAATTCACTGACTGTGTAGATGTCTGTCCCGTTGATTGCTTTCATGAAGGTCCTAACTTCTTAGTGATTGACCCGGAAGAATGCATCGATTGCACCTTATGCGAACCAGAATGCCCTGCAAACGCCATTTTTGCAGAAGATGAATTACCGGAAGGACAAGAAATATTTATCGAATTAAATGCTGAACTTGCCAAAAAATGGTCGGTAATTACAGAAGTTGGCGAACCATTACCAGACGCAGAGGAATGGAACGGCAAACCGGATAAATTGAAATTTCTTGAGAAATAGCACCCTTAAACATAATTTCTCAAGATTCCATACAAACTACAACTTCTGGATCAAGAACTCGCATAGCAAATTATTATTTTTGTGTTTCTTG
>CAZGYJ010000079.1:0-13131 GCA_964530345.1 uncultured Methylomonas sp. | reverse complement strand
GTCTTCTGGAATAAGTTACTGATATTGAAACTATAAATACGCTGAGTAGTTACATTTATTTTTACTTAATTCGTCAAAGGAGTCCTGTCATGAGCGTAACCCATATTGTTTGTCCACACTGTAATATTACCAACCGCATTCCTAATGAAAAAATAGCAAATAAACCTATCTGTGGAAAATGCAAAAAACCACTATTCTTTGCTAAACCTTTAGAACTTAATGCCTCTAATTTTGCTGCACATATCACCAAAAACGACATCCCTGTCGTTGTAGACTTCTGGGCGGAATGGTGCGGACCTTGTAAAATGATGGCACCCATGTTTTCCCAAGCCACAGCACAACTGGAACCGCGTGTTCGAATGGCGAAACTCAACACTGAACAAGAACAAAATATTGCTGCACAATTTAATATTCGCAGCATTCCAACCCTGATAATTTTTAAACAGGGCAAAGAAATTGCCCGTCAATCAGGTGCTATGGATAGTCAAAGCCTTATTCAATGGATCAATCAATATCTCAACTAATCCGACATCATAGTGCGGATAATCAATAATAATGACTGTTTCAAATAAGCAAAACATTGATTAATTGGAGCTTAATTTTTTCTATTGTAGTTTTGCTCCTGGCAGCAAATGGCTTGCCAATCATTGCCAGGAAACTATTACAAGAAAAATTTGAGTATCCCATTGATTTTGGCCTTCAACTTCCTGATCATCATCCGGTGTTTGGGACTTCAAAAACATGGCGAGGCGTTATCGTCTCAATTACAGGAACAGGAATTTTGGCATATTTGATGGGATTTCCAATCATTGTTGCAACAAGATTTGGTCTTTATGCCATGTTAGGTGATTTATCTTCCAGTTTTGTTAAACGTCGCATGGGATTACCTGAAAGTTCTAAAACACGAGGCCTTGATGTCGTTCCAGAGTCATTATTTCCTCTGCTAATGTTACATGATTATTTGAGCATCAATATGCTTGAACTTCTTATAATTTTAGGTGTTTTTGTTTTTGTGGAAATCACACTTTCTCCCATTTTATATCGATTGCATATTCGAAAAAGGCCATATTAATAATCAAAACAATAGCTTCTTGTACACAAAAAAATTCGTAACTATTCAGCGTATTTATAGTTTCAATATCAGTAACTTATTCCAGAAGACGCCGTATATACGTCCCTGTAGGCTTGATTGTGTCATCCATGACACATACACTTCCTCCATAAGTCACTGATATTGAGTGATTTTGATAAATTAACCATACTGAATAGTTACAAAAATTCTTACAAAAACGAATAAAGGGGTAAATAATTGAAAACAGACCTTCGATCACAAAAATGTGATAGAGAAGCTATAGGAATGAATAGTCGCGTATCTTATGGTTTCAATAGTAATATTCCCTTTTCTTCAATTTTTGTCATGCACAAAGAGCAATGAATAACAAACATTTAAGAGTCATCACCTATAATATTCATAAAGGTTTCAGTGCTGGTAACCGCCGCTTTGTTTTAAAGCAAATACATAAACATTTGATTGCCGAAGATGCTGACCTCTTATTTCTACAAGAATTACAGGGCGAGCATCAATCACATCAGGAAAAAATTGGGGACTGGCCTGATCAATGTCAATCCGAATTCCTTGCTGAAAAAAACTGGCCACATTACGCCTACGGTAAAAATGCAACTTATAGTGCTGGCCATCACGGCAATGCCATATTAAGTAAATTTGCTCTCGAATCCTGGGAGAACATCAATGTATCGCCTTTTTCATGGGCGAGCCGTAGTATCTTACACGGTGTTGTTAAAATCCCTGCCCTTAAAACCAGACTACACATGGTCTGTGTACATTTTGGTTTGACCTCATATGAGAGAAAACGACAAATCGAAACGCTTAGCCAACGTATTGAAGCTCATGTTCCGGACAACGAACCTTTGATCGTGGCGGGGGATTTTAATGACTGGCTTGGGCGGGCAGACAAACAATTTTACCAACATCTGAAATTACAAGAGGTTTTCCACACCCTGCATGGCGCACATGCTAAATCATTTCCTAGCTGGCTGCCGGTTTTGCCAATGGACAGAATCTATTTCCGAGGCTTACATGCAATTGAATGCAAACGCTTAATCTCCTCTCCCTGGCACGAACTTTCAGACCATAACCCACTCATGGCAATTTTCGAGCTAGCTTCATAGTACAAGTTTTCAAGCCTAATCTAGCCAATCGGCCAAATCCATGTCTTCATTATCAGGCTTATGGATATCCGGGTCAGAATATCCCAGGTCATCGACCTCTAAATCACCAAAGGGCGCGGTCCAATCTTCCGGAGTTTCAATATAATCGAATGTTGAGCCATACCAGCTATCCTTATCATATTCACTAATATCGCCATTAGAATACTGAACTTCTATCATATCGCCATTATCATCAATAGCCACAACAACAAAAGTTAAATCATTCTCTAAGTCTTTGTACCAACTACCAATTACTGGATCTGTAACAGTTGTCATGATCGGCACCATAAATTGAGTCCTATAGTGCTATTTATAGACCAATCGTTAGGGGTAAAGCAAGTAAAATCGGTGTGAATTATAAAATTGAATCAGATGAACATAGATGTTATTTTAAAGGGTTAGGTTTTATTGCATTGCATCGAACCAAACAGCCCATCAAATTGATCACAACTAACTGAAAATGCTAAATAATCCTAGCACAGCACCAGTAAGAAACAGAACTAACAAAGCAAATAAAGACAACACCCCGAAAAACAAATAAAAAGGATTAACCAGAGGACCGATACTAAAATATTGCTCCAAAATATTATCAGCAGAATTTAAAAGCGAGCGAATCTCAAACAATTTTTTTGCCTGACCGAAAAAATTCAAAGCACCTTTTTTACCTGACTTCATCGCATGCCAACTTTGGGCAACGTCTTCAGTAACATCATCCATCATTTCTTCAGCAATTTTGGGGATATCCTTTAAATTTTCCAGAGCAAACCAGAAACGCGTTAAAATCAGGACTGGAATGATCGCCAATCCAGCAACTCCCAGACTCATTACCAAAGAAAAATGATGCAAATGAAAAAAATAGACAAAAACCCAGACAATGATTGCTAAGGATATCAACAGCAGAATCCCAAGAGCATCAGCCAGATCATCTACCAATGGCAATAAACGCTGAAAAACTGTTTGCAATTTTTCCAATGTAGATGATTCAAATACCATAATTAACTCACGACCAAAAATCTAACTGCATCCATTTTCAGCCTGGCGTCATTCATTTTACTGTGCAAATCTCGCGTCAGGTTCTGCAGATATTCAATCTCCTCATCTTTGATACCTTGGTTCACCTTTTTCAATCTGACCAGGCGTTTAATTTCATCACTCATGGTTTCAAGCATTTCTGTAACGCTTTCTTGCACAATATTCTCCATTTCATGACTTGCTGTTTGTTGTGCTGTTTCAAGTAAACTATTGATATGACTTTTCTGGCTAATTAGAAAATCAGTGATTTTTTCTTTTTCAACTTCAGTATCAACTTCAATCAAACTACCATGATTGATCTGACTAGAAAGATCATTACCTTGTTGGTCAATCAAAATGCGTACCGGCGTTGGGGGTAAAAATCTACCAATTTTTAATATTGCCGGGGCACTGCATTCAACAATAAACAAAACTTCCAGCAGGAATTGGCCTGGCTTTATTTCTGGATGGCTGACCACACTGACTGAAGCATTGCCGATTTCACTGGACAATGTCAGTTCCATGGCATCAGCTACCATCGCATGCTCCCAGGACAAAAACTGCATATCCTCACGGGCTAATGCAATTTCCCGGTTTACTGTGACAGTAACGCCATCTTCCGGAACATGAGGAAAATAATCAATTCGTCTGTGTTCACCCGGTTTTAGAATATGGCAATCCGCTGAATGGTATTCATAATCAACACCATAACAATCGAAAACCTGCTCCATATAATCCCAAAGCGTATCTGGCTTAAAACTTTGTATTTGCTGAATATACAGCTCTGCCTCTTGTTTTCGACAAGAGTTTAACTCCAATAATTGATCACGACCATCGTGTAACTGTTGCTCCAATTTCTGAGTTAATTCTGATGTTGCCGCAACAAATTTATCCATGCCAGAATGGTCATTGGCAAATAATCTTTGCTTCAATTCCTGTGCCTGTAATTCATAGACTGTCGATGCTGCTGAACAATTTTTCCGAAAAGCATCCAAACCTTTGTGATACCAGTGGAACAATATTTCCTGAGGTGTTTTTTCAAGATAGGGAACATGAATCTGAATAACCTCTGTCTGACCGATCCGATCCAGTCGACCAATACGCTGCTGTAATAAATCAGGATTTTCCGGCAGATCAAATAAAATCAAATGATGCACAAACTGGAAATTTCTGCCTTCACTGCCAATTTCAGAACAAATCAATATTCGAGCATTACTGTCAGGATCGGCAAAATAAGCCGCTGCCCTATCGCGCTCGATAATGGTTAATCCTTCATGAAAAACAGCAGCCGGTATTCCAGTCTTGTTATTGAGTGCCTGCCCTAACGCCATGGCCATTTCAGCGCTATGACAAATCAGAACTGATTTCTCCTGGCCTAATTCACGAATTTTATCAACCAGCCAACGATACCTAGGCTCATCCTGAATATTATTCTTCGAATCTAACGCTTCATTTTTTGTTAATGGATAATGATGACATTGTCTTTCCGGGAAACCGCCAACAGTTTTCCGAGAATTTCTAAACAAAATCCGGCCAGTACCATGATGATCAAGCAATAATTGCAAAATTTCCTGTCGGGCAGATTCTGCCTGCTCAGGCTGATTAAGCTGCTCCAACAAGGTTTCAACATTATCTTGCTTCAACAGTTTAGTAAGAATAAATTCCAGTTCTTGAGTTAAGGATTCACCATCAGCTAATAACTTGGCGACTTTGGCTACTGGTTCAAATTGAGATTCTTCATCAAGAAAAGCCTTAAAATCATGAAAACGATCAGGGTCTAACAACCGGAGTCTGGCGAAATGGCTTTTCTTACCCAATTGTTCCGGGGTTGCACTTAACAAAATCAGTCCTGCTGACTGGATACTTAATTTTTCTATAAACTGATATTCAAGACTGGGATTTGTTTCATCCCATTCAATATGATGAGCTTCGTCAACAACCACCATATCCCATGTCGCTTCCAGCGCCTGAAGTTGTCGATCTGGATATTGCTTGAAAAAATCCAGACTGCATAATATCAATTGTTCAGACTGAAATGGATTTTTACTGTGAGCTTCGACACAGCGTTCCTGGTCAAAAATACTGAATCGAAGATTAAATCGCCTGAGCATCTCAACCAGCCATTGATATTGCAGACTTTCAGGAACAATAATCAATACTCTGCTGCTTAAACCGTTAATGATCCGATGCTGCAAAATCAGACCGGCTTCAATGGTTTTCCCCAAACCCACCTCATCAGCCAACATCACCCGCGGCACCGGTCTGTTTGCGGCTTCATGAGCAATATAAATTTGATGCTGTAACAACGCCGCTCTTGCACCCAGTAAACCGCGAACCGGGGAATGCTGTAATCGCTGCGTATGCTGCCAGGTTGCATAACGCAGATGATACCATTTCGCAGGATCAAACTGACCCGTAAAAAGACGATCCTGTGGTTTGTTAAACTGGGTATGATGATTCAGTTCCATTTCATCAATTTCCAGTTCCCGCCCCTGCAGATCAACGCCCAAATAAGTCAGTAAGCCATTTTTTTCGATACATTGCTTAACAATACATTGCCTATTGTCGGCATCAAGAATTTTATCCCCAGGCAAAAAACGCACACGAATTAAAGGTGCATTATCTTTAGCATAGACGCGCCTGTCTCCTGTCGCCAAAAATAAGACAGTAATGCGGCTGAAATCAACCTCGTAAACAAGCCCTAAACCCAGTTCAGGTTCGGTACTACTGATCCAGCGTTGGCCGGGAATAAATGAATCTGCCAAAAATAATTCCTTTAAATACGAATAGATACTGCGTTAAAACAAAGTTAAATGTGTTAATGCACCTGTAATTCCTGATGCCGAAAACATTCTACAAGATGATCATTAACCATACCCGTTGCTTGCATGTGCGCATAGCAAATAGTCGAACCGACGAATTTGAATCCTCTTTGTTTAAGGTCTTTACTCATCGCATCAGATTCTTTGGTGTTGGCAGGCACATCTTGCATGGTAGTCCAATGATTAACACGGGGTACTCCATCTACGAACTGCCAAATATAATGATCAAAACTGCCAAATTGCTCTTGTACCGCAATAAATGCTCTGGCATTGGTAATAGCCGCATTGACTTTCAATTTGTTCCTGACAATTCCGGGATTATTCAAAAGCTCGTGAATTTTATTTTGATCATAATTAGCCACCTTTTGCACATCAAAATAATCAAAAGCCATTCGGTAATTTTCTCTTTTATTTAAAATAGTCGACCAGCTCAACCCAGCTTGTGCGCCTTCCAAAACCAGAAACTCGAATAGCAATCGATCATCATGAACAGGCACGCCCCACTCTGTATCATGGTATTGCTCTTCTAACGGAGTGTGCAAAGCCCAATCACATTTTTTCTTCATAACGATGAAGCTTGCCCAAGAGGATAACTTGCCTCGATAAAATATTGCGATCCCTCATGGCTCAACTTGGAGCTGAATAAATGAAATTCATCTACCGGAAAATTATCTGTTTTGAATAAGCCTTCGGATTCCAAAAACTGGCCCACACAATGAAATGGAGTTTGCTTTAACCTGGCCAAAGTAATATGCGGCTTAAATTTCCTGTTCTCCATCTCAATGCCGACGTCCACCAAAACATTATTAATCATTTTATGTAATTGTATCAACCCTGGCGTGGCTTTAATATTTGCAATTAACACTCTCGGGTAACGTTTGGAACCAAAATAATCCACGCCATAAACCTCCAGATCAAATGCATCGGCAGTCACTGATTCCAAAGCTTTGTTGATTTCAGGCAGCAAGCTATTATCTACATCTCCAATAAAATTAGTAGTGATATGCAATTGCTCAAAAGACTGCCAGCGTGCACCATTCATTGATCTTACAAGCCCAAGTAGTTGCCGCTTGACTGGTTCTGGAATCTGGATCGCTGTAAATAATCGAATCATATTTCATTGGTAGAGAAAGCATCAAGCTAAAAAATATTTTTCTGTCAAAAAACCTGTCTCGTTGATTCTACCATGCTAATTTTTTCGACGAGCTTCAATAATATTTTGGAGTTGATTCAATTTACCCAGAATCTCAGCCAAATGACTGGTATTTTTCACCGTAATCGTTAAATCAATGGTCACTGTTAAGTCTTTTTGATCACTCCGTGCCTGAATATTAGCGATATTGGCTTCGGCAATACTAAGGATACGAGTGATATCGCTTAACAAACCGGGGCGATCATACGCCTCTATAAAAATCTTAACTGGAAAGCTGACACTTTCTTTTCCCCAGCTAACATCAATTAACCGCTCCTGATTTTCTTCTGAATGATTCAACAAGTTTTTACAATCCTGGCGGTGGACAGCCACTCCTTTTCCCTGGGTAATATAACCCACGATATGATCGCCAGGAACGGGTCTACAACAACTGGCAATTTGAGTTTTTATATTACCAACACCTTGCACAAAAATATTTTCAGTATCTGCAATTTTTTGTGCTGGTCTTGTTTTTAATACCCGCCGAAAATCAGTTTGTTCCGGAATTTCCAGCGCCCCGGACAATTGCATTTGGCTAATATCCCCTCGCCCGATCTGAATTAATAAATCTTCTTGTCGATTCAAATGAAAGCGGCGTGTCAATTTGTCCAGATCAATATTTCCCAAATCCAAACTTTGCTGTATTTTTTCAAGGATGGCCTTACCATCCTGAAGATTTTTTTCATGATTTTGCTGTTTAAACCATGCTTTCACTTTGTTAATCGCATGGCTGGATTTAAGATAACCCAAATTTTGATCCAGCCAACTCCGGTTTGGTTCGCCATGTTTAGCAGTCAGAATTTCTACCCGCTGTCCGGACTTAAGTTGATAGGTCAAAGGCACAATATGCCCATCAACTTTTGCACCACGACAGCGATGCCCAACTTCAGTATGAATGGCATAAGCAAAATCAAGCGGCGTAGCGCCTTTAACTAAATCCTTGATCTGCCCTTTCGGAGTAATCACAAAAATCCGCTCCGAATATAATTCAGTTTGAAAACTGTTCAGGAGCCTTTGATCATCATTTTTGTTTTCCAGCAAATTACGGATCAACGCAATATTTTTTTCCACTGCCGCATCATGTTTACCTCCCTCCTTATAACGCCAGTGTGCTGCCAGCCCCAATTCGGCAAATTCATGCATTTCCCGGGTTCTGATTTGTATTTCCACCAGTTTTTGATCTGGCCCAACGACAACGGTGTGCAGTGACTGATATCCATTAGCTTTGGGATTAGCAATATAATCATCAAATTCACCAGGAATATAGGACCACAACCCGTGGACCAAACCTAATATTTCATAACAATCTGAAACTTTTCCGGTAATAATCCGCACCGCCCTGATATCGAACAATTCAGTAAAATCCAGCTGCTTTTGCTGCATCTTGCGCCAGATACTATAGATATGTTTCGGTCTTCCATATACCTCAGCCTCAAGCTTTTCTTCGGCCAATACCCGTCGCAGTTGCTCAGTAAAGGTTTTAAGATAGTTTTCCCTGTTGCCACGATTTTCTGCAAGCGACTTAGCAATCTGCCGATATATTTGGGGCTGTAGATAGCGTAGAGACAAATCTTCCAATTCCCATTTAAGCTGAGCAATACCAATACGATTTGCCAATGGCGCATAAATATTTAAGGTCTCCTTTGCCAGCACCTGCTTTCTTTCATCTGTCTCTGATGACAAAGTTCGCAAACGCTGCACTCGCCAGGCCAGTTTAATAATCAAGGCCCGAACATCTTTAACCATCGCCAGCAACATTCGGCGCAGAATTTCTGACTGTCCAGGCTGATCAACATTATCTTTTGAATAATCATTAAAATTTTTCAACCGAAGGGTGTGATCAACCAGAATTGCGATATTTTCTCCAAAACGCTGTTTAATTTCAGACTCATCCAGAACATCAAAAATACTTGGGTCTGACAATATTGCCGCAATAACCATATCTGCATCGGTATTCAGCTGTTTTAATATCACCGCAACTGCAAGACCGTGAATTGGAATCTTGCCTGAAGTCTCATTCGTTAATGCTAGCGTCAGTGCATCTTGAAGGCTCTGTTGTTGGGAAATAGTAAAACCTTCTGCCAGAAATTTCTGCCATTTTTCTAATGTGGCTTGGGAAAATGCAGGTAAATGAATATTTGGGTTCATATCAAAAAAACAAAACGGAGCTACCATTTATGGTAACCCCGTTATAAGGACTGACTTAGTTAATTGTCAAAAAATCAATTGGTGTGAGTGCTATTTGGAAAAAACCAACTGACCCTCTCTGACATCAACTTTAATTACATCACCCGGACCAAACCGCCCAGCCAGAATATCCTGTGCCAAAGGATTTTCCAATTGGTGCTGAATAGCCCGTTTTAGTGGTCTGGCACCATAAACCGGATCAAAACCAACTTCACCCAGTTTATCCAGTGCGGCTTCAGAAATTTCCAGCTCAATATCACGTTCATGCAAACGATCTTTGAGATAGGAAATCTGGATATTACATATTGACCGAATTTGTTCTTTACCCAATGGATGAAACACCACAGCCTCATCAATCCGGTTAATAAATTCAGGCCTAAAATGCTGCCCAACCACTTCCATTACTGCTGATTTCATCGCTTCATAATTGTCTTCACCCGCCAACTCCATAATCCGGTCTGAGCCCAGGTTTGAAGTCATGACAATAACAGCATTCCTGAAATCAACAGTTCGTCCCTGACCATCTGTTAAACGTCCATCATCCAGTACTTGCAACAGTACATTGAACACATCATGATGCGCTTTTTCAACCTCATCCAGCAAAATAACAGAATAAGGTCTGCGTCTGACCGCTTCAGTCAAATAGCCACCTTCTTCATAACCGACATAGCCAGGAGGCGCACCGATTAAACGTGCCACTGAATGTTTTTCCATAAACTCGGACATATCAATCCGCACCATCGCCTCTTCAGTATCGAACATAAAATCGGCCAGAGCCTTACACAATTCAGTTTTACCCACACCAGTTGGGCCCAGAAACAAAAATGAGCCAATAGGCCGATTTGGATCGGATAATCCAGCACGAGATCTGCGAATCGCATTACTCACTGCTTTCAACGCATCTTGCTGACCAATAACCCGTTTTGCCAGCTCTTCTTCCATGCGTAACAGTTTATCCCGTTCGCCTTCCAGCATTTTGGAAACCGGAATACCCGTCCATTTGGAAACTACATCGGCAATTTCCTCTTCGGTCACCTTGTTTCGTAGCAAGGTTGTTTCCTGTGTTTCTGCCTGGGCTGCCAACTCCAGTTCCTTTTCAAGTTTCGGAATTTCTCCGTACTGAAGCTCGGCCATTCGAGCCAAATCATTTGCTCTGCTAGCGATTTCCAACTCTTTACGTGCCTGTTCCAATTTCTCCTTGATAGCCGAAGTTCCCTGTAATGAAGCTTTCTCAGCTTTCCATATCTCTTCCAGATCAGAATACTCTTTTTCAAGCTCATTAATTTCTTCTTCAAGAATCTGCAAACGCTTTTTTGAAGCCTCATCAGATTCTTTACTTAACGCAACCTGCTCTATTTTTAACTGAATCAAACGACGCTCCAGTTTGTCCAGAGCTTCCGGCTTGGAATCGATTTCCATACGAATTCGACTGGCAGCCTCATCAATCAAATCAATTGCTTTATCAGGTAATTGCCGATCAGTGATATAACGATGCGATAATTGTGCTGCCGCAACAATGGCCGGATCAGTAATATCAACTTTGTGGTGCAACTCATAGCGTTCTTTCAAACCCCGTAAAATAGCAATGGTATCTTCCACAGAAGGCTCATCCACCAGCACTTTTTGGAATCGACGTTCCAAGGCTGCGTCTTTTTCAATATATTGACGATATTCATCCAGTGTTGTTGCGCCGACACAATGCAATTCACCACGAGCCAACGCCGGTTTCAACATATTTCCCGCATCCATTGCACCTTCCGCCTTACCAGCACCCACCATGGTATGCAATTCATCAATAAACAGAATAATCTGCCCTTCCTGTTTTGCGAGATCATTCAATACCGCTTTTAAACGTTCTTCAAATTCACCCCGGAATTTTGCACCAGCAATCAAAGCCGCCATATCCAATGACAATAAACGTTTGTTTTTTAACCCTTCCGGCACCTCTCCATTGATAATTCGTTGCGCAAGCCCTTCTACAATTGCAGTCTTACCCACTCCAGGCTCACCAATTAAAACCGGATTATTTTTAGTCCGGCGCTGTAAAACCTGCACAGTACGACGAATTTCATCATCCCTGCCAATCACAGGATCAAGCTTACCCAACTCTGCTCTTTCAGTCAGATCAATGGTATATTTTTGCAGAGCCTGACGTTGATCCTCTGCATTTGGATCATTAACGGCCTCGCCGCCTCGAATATTTTCTATCGCTTTTTCAACCGCCTCCTTGGTGACGCCGGCTTTTTTCAGTACATCCTGTACCACACCTTTTACATCAATCGCCGCCAACAAGAACAGTTCACTGGATATAAACGAATCATTTCGCTTTTGCGCCAGCTTGTCAGTTAAATTTAATAATTTTGATAATTCATTGGAAATCTGGACATCGCCACCCGTACCTGAAACAGTCGGTAATCTATCCAGTTCCCGCCCCAGCTCTGATCTAATCCATTCAGGATTCACCCCGACCTGGGTTAATAAAGGCTTGATACTTCCACCTTCCTGGTCCAGCAATGCAATCATCACATGTACTGGCTCTATAAATTGATGATCTTTGCCTAGCGCCAAACTTTGCGCATCCGCCAGCGCCATCTGAAATTTGCTGGTCAATTTATCCATTCTCATTGAGTTATCCCCCTTGGTTAAATAATCTTATCTGTTAGCAAAATGGGGCTGAAATATTTCATTTCAAGATTTTTTTTGTAATTTTGCAACACATTCTTTGGTAAACGAAAGAAAATGCTAAACCAGCTTGCTTGAGCTCCCCTCGATTTATAAATTACGAACGACAACTCAACCCCAAAACATTCAAAACTCTACCTCATTAAACCCTCAAATTAAGTTAGATTTAAGAAAGCTCATGTATAAGGTTAACTGCTTTAAACATCGGACAAAAAAATATTTTTTTATCTGAAAGTGAATAAGCAATTTTATTTATAATTTGAATCTAACTATTTGGTACTTTTATTAAAATGAAAAAATCAATAAAAATTATTTCAATATTGGCTATTTTTGCTTTTTTGACAGGGTGTGCAACATTAAACCAAAGTCAATTTAGTAATACCTATGATGGAAAAGTAACTTCCGAATTAAAGGCCGATGTTGATGTCGGTGAAAAAATTTCAGGATCATCCAGTGCGACTGTTCTATTTGGCCTACTAACAATAGGTGGTGAATCAACATTTGCTGATGGCGTAACATTTGCCGCCCAATCAAGTGGTGACGGCCAACAATTACTTAATCTATTTGGTGATGCCTCTGCTCCAATTAAGGCAGCTGCTGCTTACAACGCGATCAACAAATCGAATGCGGATGTTATAATTGCTCCTAAATACATTACAAATGTTAAAAACTTTTATATATTCAAAAAAATTGACGTTGAAGTGACTGGTTACAAAGGAACTATAAGAAGCATTAGATAATCCCTTTTTACCCATTAGCTTCGAACCATGATGGTTCAACGTTTGTCTAAAAGGATTAAATCGCTCACTAACACTAAGTTACAACCTATTAGGTATTTGGGCAACTTACTAAAGTAGTTGTCTACGGCGAATAAATACTTTACGACTAGTTTCGGTTGCTTGATTTTTTATAGCAACCGAAATCAAATTTGCTGCCACATAACATTGTTCAATCCTTCGTTTTTCCCCTTCTTTTTGCTTCACTGCCATTAAGTTAAGCAAAGTGTAG
>CAZGYJ010000078.1:9216-13768 GCA_964530345.1 uncultured Methylomonas sp. | reverse complement strand
CAGTATATTTACCAGTTCCAATGAGTTCTGGTGCATAATTAAGGCCAAAGATTAATATTTTCACAATCTAAAGATTTGTCTGTACAGTATTTTCCGATATTGAGCAGGCAGTATACGCTGGATAACCACTATCACTTATAACCAAAGATGAGCTACATTATAGCTCCTTTGCATGGATAACATTATTCAATTCATTAATTGCAAAACATTATTAACAAACTTTTCTTCGGTAAATTTCTTGGCAAATGTGATATTTTCATTTGAGATATTTTTTATTATTTCTGTGCGTGACTTAAAGAGCTTGTATAGCTCACTTAATCTATCTGCAATGTTCCGACTATTTTTTTTCTCAATAAAATAACCATTTTTTTCAGAAAAAATATCGGGAATACCGCCTTGATCAGTTGTAAGGACAATATTCCCTCTCGCCATTGCTTCAAGAATTGAAATTGGTTGTCCTTCAGTTGGATAAAATGTTGGCAACACAAAAACATTACCCCATTCAAGTAAATCCAACTTTTTCTTACCTCTTACAACGCCCATATATTCAGCAGTACCAATTGCTCTAAGCTTGAGATCAATCCTTTCTTTTAATCCAGATGCAATATTTCCTGCAATTTTAACTTTATAGGGCACTGCTTGATTTTTCAAAAGCAGAAGCGCATCGAGTAGGTCAAAAATGCCTTTTTCAGTCATTAAATTACTTAAATATAATATCCTTAGTTCTTTGAATTGCTTGTGAACCTGATGCTTCAATATAGCTTCTTGGACAAAATTCGAAACCACGTAAATGTCGCTTTCATCAAAAAAAGGCGCTAGATTTTTTCTTAAAGTTGTTGAGAGAACTATTCCCTTATCAGCAAGAGACAAAACAAAATGATAAATCTTCTTCCGCACAAAACTCAAATGCATATATTCCTGATGAATATAATTCCCATGAATATGCAAAATAACTTTCTTTCTTAATAGCTTAGAAATACTGATGAATGGTGCATATTTTATCACCCCAAAAAATGTTTGGCCTGGAGTTATATAAACTGTTGACGAAAAAAAAATCTTATAACAATAAAAATAAGTTTTTAAATTTAATAGCAATTTAGAAAAAGAAAACTTACCCAGCTCTTCTGAAAATTTAGTCGCAGAATTTATGTAACTTACTGACAACCCATTTTCCTTAATCCCCTGATAAAGAACACTATTAGCCAAACTGTTTCCAGTTATTGGGTCCGGAAATGGGCCTATTATTAATATTTTTTTCTGTTTTTCCACAATGTAATAAGAATTTTTAAGGATATAAGCCTAATAAACAAATTTGAAGTATTAATGCGAAACATCTGAAATAATTTTTCTTAAATTTTCTTTATACGCTTTAATTGAATGAGTAATTTCAGTATTTTGTTTTATTTCCAAAATGAGTTTTAGTAATTCTTGTTCTGAAAAATCATTAATTGGTAATACATTTTTTTCTAAACCAAGCAATTTAAAAGTGGCTGTAGTTTTCGGCTGATATGCTAACCCTATCGTTTTACAGCCAGTCGCAAGAGCAAAAATAGTTGAATGCATCCTTGATCCAATAAACAAATCTACATCCCCGTAAGTTGCCATCAATCTCCTTGGATCAAATTTTTCAGGAAAATCAAATACCTCAGAAACATTTTCGCCTATTAATGCGACCAATTTTTCCGACACTTCCTGATCAGTATCACCTTCGCCAACTGTCACTTGAGGAAAAACTATAACTTTAATTTTTTTTGTTTTTGCCAATGACAAAATAACATTGGAAATTTTCTTCAGATACCTAAGAATATCCTCATCATTAGATCCTTTTATGGCGAAACGCCAATCCAAGACAGTCACCCCAATTACCAAATCATATCGATGAAAATCTGATTTTTGTAAATATGAATCAGAAGGTGTTAAGGAGAAAGCAACATCTATGCTCTCATAAACATTTAACAAACCCAACTTGTCCATTAAATACTTGGTCGTTATTGCTTCTCTTGAAACAAAAACATTAACCCGAGATAAAACTTTCTTTAGCAGCCATGCATCTAATCTAGAGTAAATTGGCCCTACACTCTGCGGAAAACAAACAACTTTCTTTTTAAACCGAATTCCCAACCAAATATTGAACAACATATTCAACAAACCCACCCCAAATGGTCCTTTAATTGAGGAATAAAGATACCCTCCTCCCACTGAACAAATTAAATCTGCATTTCTAAAACATGCGAATTCTTTAGAGGACGGAAAAACAATCGCTAAAAAAAATAAATACAACCCTTTTGCATACCTTGACAAAAAGCTTCCTCTAGAAATATTCCAAACACTATCCCCTGAAATTAAATCTATTGGATAAAACTGCTTATTGTCCTCGAAATAACTTGAAGCTACTAAGATATTAACCTCATTATCAAACACTCGTAATAAAACTTCCCTCATCCCCAAAATAATTGCAAAATCGCCCAAGTTTCTGGCTGAATATGCATTCACAAATAAAATATTTTTCATTATCCAAAATATTAACCAAAAGAACTTTATTGAGTCTTTAAAATTTAAAGGCTCAATAAAGCATTAGTTTTAAACTTATGTTTTTACGATATAACAAATTGGCACATTTTTCATATTAAAAAAACGTCAAGCAATAATTCTCAATCATCTTCATTTAAAAAAAATAATAATGACCTTGTTTGTTCTCTAAACAAACTTCTAGTTAAAGGAAAAATTGCATGCGCCAAATAAAATGACACAAAAACACATATAAGAGTAGCGATAGCAGCTCCCACAATCCCGAAATCACGAATTAAATAGTAATTTAAAATAACATTTATAAACATTCCTAATAAATTCCTAAAAAAGGCAATTTTTGTAAAATTTTCTGCCACAAGATATCGGCCGCTTGCAACTCCTAAAAAAACAAATATTCCTGCCCAAATATGAACACTTAAAACATCTGCAGCATCTACATATACCTCTCCATAAAGGAGTTTAACAAGCCAAGTGGCCAAAAAAGTTGTGGGTAACGCAATCGCTACTGCAATTGTTACCATTAAATGATACAGTTTTTGCAATCGCCACTGATATAATTTTTTACTTTGTTTTTTTGCGTTAACAATCGCAGGGAAAACCGAAGTTGTAATTGCCATTGGAATAAAATACCAAGCTTCACTTAACTGTACAGCGGCTGCATATAAGCCAACTTCTTCTTCCCCCAGCATTTCTCTGATCATGACTTGATCAATTTTCATATATATGGAAATCACCATGCCAGACAACAGCAACGGCCAACTATCTTTTAAAATATTTCGTGCCATTTGCCATTGCCAAGTCCATCTCCATAATTTCCCACCATTTTTCCAAAAAAAGACAATCAAGCCTAGTGTCAAAACTAAAGCTTCAATGAAATAAACCCAAGCAAACCAAATCAATGGCGCCCCTACTAGCACAAAATATACTTGCAGAGACACTGTAACAATCATCGAAAACATTTTTGGTAGAACGGTTGAACGAGCCTGTATGGCTGCCTGGTTATAAAAATCAATTACATTTAGACTTTGAAAAATAGCAGCAAAAGCAATAACCGCAATCAAGATGTTGGTTATGTAATCATTATTTACAAAGGGAATAACTAATAGAATACTGAGCCACATAAGTAACGTACCCAGAATTTTCAAAATAAAAGATGTTCCTAAAATCACATCTCTTTTTCCTGGCTTCTCTACCAGATTTCGCACAACAACCCCGTCCAAGCCCAACCCGCTAATTGCAGCAAATAAACCAACAAAGCTGAGTACGTAGCTCAAAACACCAAATCTTTCAGGACCAAGATAACGAACCACATAGATTGATACTAATAAGCTCAATCCCATGCGGATTATTTTTTCAGCCATTAACCATGAGGTATTAAAAAAATATTTTTTAAAGCCAGGTCCTAAGCTGCCAACTTTGTCCTTAATCCCTAACAATATTTACTCTTTATATTCATATCCCACAATCGACATTTCTATCATAGGTGATCTAGGAGCCTGTCGGAATAAGGAAGATTCTACTGCAACAAAGGAAAAATCGACTCTCTTTTCTGATCTTTTTCGTTGCGTAGCACCATTATGTGTCTCAAAAGATAAAAAAAGCGATCAATTTCCTACTTGCCTCGCTATGAATTCCTTAACCCGACAGCCTCCTTGGTTTTTTGAAAGCTTGAAAAATAACAACCCCCCAAACACTAACCGGCCAGGGAAACCAACCAAAATACTTTAGAAGAGCATTTTCACCTTAGCTACAATTATTTACCCAAAAAATATGCCCGTTTGCATAAGTGATGTAGGCAAACGGGCATGCAAACAGCGATATTCATTAAACGTCAAGCTTATCAGAGAGAAGCCTGATTATGCCAAACTTTTTTCTTGTCATAAATTCAAAAACAAAAAAACTAATGCCTTATCTCATCCCTTATATAACGATTATCCAAAAATGAAGTATGGCTCCAATTATTTGTATTGTCAGCCGAGATCACACTGATTGGCGGAACAGAAACATGAAAATAATTGACATC
>CAZGYJ010000078.1:7826-9116 GCA_964530345.1 uncultured Methylomonas sp. | reverse complement strand
GAAACATGAAAATAATTGACATCAATTCGTCCTCCCACATCAAACCATATTTTTACGAACACCTCTGGGCTTTGTTGACTTCCCCATGAAACCTGCGCAGGATTCGCATAAAAATAGCCCCAAATTACGGTATCACCGCGTGTTGTGATTTCTTCTCCCCCTTTATGCCAAATCGCTTCTATTTGACCTTTTCCAACAGTATTAATCATCGCCCCAATTTTTAAACTGGAAACATTATAGCCTTGCGGCGCTGCAATTTCATATCCAACCGGATTATTGTTATTCAAGACGGTAATATCGATATCGAATGAATCATTACCTCCATCCAAAACGGTCAACTCTGCTTTTCCTGCCGCAAGCCCTAAGATATTGATTTTATCTCCTTCAAATAACGAAGCATTAATCAAGTTTTCAGAGCCATTTTTGAGCACTACCCGGTATGGTTTTCTACCACCTGAGATTTTTAGCACAGAGCTATCAGCTATTAAAACGACTGTGGTTTCAGGAAAAACAGCAAATTTTGGTTGATCTAAACCAAAAACCCCCTCAAGATCACTGGCCCCTGAATGGGCAGAATTTTGGCCTAACATCGGCCATGCAGTATTTGCTCCTTGCGTAGAAGTGGTTTCAATCGCAAACAATGTTGCACTAAATGAATTAATATATACTTTTCCGTCTTTCCCTATGACTGGCGATGTCAGCAAAGCCTCATTGGTGCGATATTTCCAGTTTAGCACCCCATCAGGATTAACAGCCCAAAGATCACTGTCAAAGGTGCCAAAGTAAATAACGCCATCATCACCAATTGCTGGTGCTGAAGCATTTACAGCAGGAATCCCGAAAGGATTAGTTCGAGGGATATCTAAAATCCATTCAACATTTCCGATTGAACTGAACGAATAGAGTTTATCTACTCCATTTTCTTGGGAAGGAATAGTAGAAGTGACTACAATTGACTCATTCACCCCAACAACCGGAGTATTAAAAATGCCTGATTGAGTTGTATATTTCCACTTTAAATTACCTTTCGCATTGAGTGCATAAAGACCTTTCACCCCACCAAAATATAAAGTTTCATCCAAACCGATTGCAGGTGTTGATATTGGAGCATTTTCCGGAACTTCATACGACCATAATAACCGCCTGTCTGGTGTAATTGCATCTATTCTAGAATTACCTTGCCCAGAAACTACGGGCAAATATATAGTTCCTTCTCGACCAATAGCTGCAGGCAATCTGACTGGCCCGGTCGTTTCGTAAGCCCACTTCAGCTCCCCTTCTTTGGGATCA
>CAZGYJ010000078.1:3599-7726 GCA_964530345.1 uncultured Methylomonas sp. | reverse complement strand
ATCACAGACCTCCTCGACTGGTGATTCGGAACGCCTGGACTTATTATGACCAACATAAATAGTTCCATCAGACCCTTGTGTCGGTGAAATACCCGAAACTCCGGTATTATTAATATTAAATCGCCAAGATTCTGAACCCGCCCCGGCCAACGAATTCGTACACCATGCTAATAACAAAACAAAGAGTAAGCTAATTCTGACGGCACAATTTTTAAACATAATTATTCTCTATTTATACTCAAGTGTGCACAGATTATATACACTTGCCATATCTATCACAATTGTACTGTCGATCAAATTTATATGACTTTAGTGGTATTCCCCCATTTAGATGTCATCCAAAAATTATATCCATGGAATTAACAATTATAAATTTGAACAAATCACCTTAACTCTTTTTTCATTTCCAACTTTTTGATTATTCATCGAATAATTTTCGTATTCTCTCAAGTAACACCCGAGAATCATAAGGTTTATACAGAATATTTTGATGCAACTTGTCATCATTTAAATCAACAGAATGATCATCGGTAAAACCACTGGCCAGCAAAATTTTTACTCCAGGATATTGTTTTTGTACAATCGCAGCCAACTGGTAACCACTCATGTCGGGCATAATAACATCGCTTAAAAGCAAATCTATGGTCTCGTTCTCAAGCATCATTAACGCTTGTTTTGCATTTCCTGCACAAATAACTTCATAACCCTGCATACTTAGTATTTCTGCTGTTAATTTTAACAATGCTGTTTCGTCATCAACGACCAGAATAGTTTCATTGCCTTTAAAATCAATTGTACTTTTTGCTTTTAAGGTTTTTTTCTTGGTACTCGCTTTAATATATCGGGGAAAATATAACTCTAATTTAGTACCCTGCCCGATATGCGAATCAACGAAAATTTTTCCACCACTACGTTCGACAAAGCCATATACCTGGCTCAACCCCAAACCAGTCCCCTTACTGCCCTTAGTTGAAAAAAAAGGCTCAAACATTCTTTGCACTGTCATTTCGTCCATTCCTGCCCCTGTATCCTTAATACTTAACAAAACATAATCACCCGTTTCTAAAGCAATTTTTGCAGTACCCTGCTGGCTTACATGAATATTTTTCGTCTGAATCATTATCTGCCCTTGTCCTTCCAGCGCATGCATAGCATTGATGCACATATTTAAAATAGCATCTTCCAGCTCTCCACTATCTAACAAAGTCGACCACAGTTCATCGGCCAAATCCAAAACCAATTTTATTCGTGAGGTCAAAGTTTTTTCCAACATGTGCTGTTCTTCGAGCAACACGTTATTAATATTTATAACCTCTGCTTGATAGACATCTTGTCGTGCGAAAGACAGTAATTTTTTTGTCAACAATGTTCCACGATGCCCAGCATATTGTATTTGCTGGGCATAATGAACAAATTTTGGCTTCCCAATCAAAGCTTCTTCCAATAAATTGGCATAGCCCATAATTACGCCCAGCATATTATTAAAATCATGAGCTATTCCACCCGTCAATTGTCCCAGAGCATCCATTTTCTGACTGTGGCGGAGCTGCTCTTGCTGTTTTTTTAATTGCTTTTGATCTCTGACACGCTCAAGTTCCAACCCAATACGCTGTCCAAAAATTCGTAATAAATCTTGATCGCTTTCACTGAACTCATGGGGTTTATCATCCAAGACACAAGCCACCGCAATCACCTTGCCATAACTATCTAGCGCCGGAAAACCACAATAGGAAAAAGCATTATGTTCCTTTATAAAAGAAGCCTTCGGAAATAATTCAGCGACACGATGATAAACTCGAATTTCTCGATCATTCTCCACACTGGCACAAGGCGTAATTGATAGATCACACTTCCCAGCTTCATTATTAATTTCGCCATCAACATATTTGCTAAGAAAATATAACTCGTCTCCCCGTATTTCAGATAAACAAACCACCTTAACTTCGAGTAATCTGGCAATTAATGCTGCGATATTATTGAATACTTCATGCGGCTCACCCACAAGCGTTAATGCCAGATTTGACAACTCCTTAAAACGCTCAAGTTGCTTATTAATATCCAGTCTAAGCTGATACTTTTCGGTAACATCATTGAAGACCAATACCATGCCTCTAATATTATTGTCTTTATCCCGAATAGGTGCAGCTGAATCGGCAATTTGATATTCCGCACCATCTCTTCGAATTAAAGTCGTATGGTTACTCAGATAAACAATTTCTCCAGTTTCTATAATCTTGTCGATTGGATTTTCAATGGGCTGGCGGGAACTGGCATCTATAATAGGAAAAATGGTTTTAATCGATAGACCCTTTGCCTCTTTTTCTGTCCACCCGGTAAGCTGCTCAGCAATTGGATTCAAGTGCGTCACATTGCCATTAGTATCAGTTGTAATCACCGCATCACCAATACTATTTAATGTTATAGCAAGATATTGTTCCCGTTCTCGCAAAGTATTGATCGATTGTTGCCGTTCATCCATTGCCGACTGAAAAACTGTTGCCAGTTGACGAATTTCTGGGTCAGCCTGTTCAAGTTCGGTAAAATCAACGATTTCTCCTCTCCCAAATTTTTTAACTTTATTTGCTAGTAATGACAATGGCTTGACAACTTGTTGACCCCATAAATAAGCAATCAATAATGCTACAAAGGTGATTCCAAGTCCCGCCAAAATGATGGCATGTTTATTTGCAGCCAGTTGTTCAGAAATTTTCGACTGATTGATCCCGATATACAAAACAAAATCTAATCCTGGAATCAAAACCTCACCATATTCAAAAATCAGATCGTGCTGTGTTTGATATTTTTTCACTAAATGAATACCTTGCGGCTCAATTTTAGGTTTTTCTTTATCAATCAAATAACGGGGAAATCCATCTTCAAAGGAATGAGCGAAAATACGATTGTCAGTTCCAGTAACATAAAGATATTTAATAGGATTCTGATGGCTGGCAATATTTTTCAACATATCGGTAACACGTAATTTATTGCCATCAATGACATCTTGCACCAAGGTATCACGTAGCGATTGCACAACAGTATGAGCGAGCATTTTTTCAGAATCATAATGCAATCTTTCTTGTTGGTATTGCATCAATACAAAATTTGCCAGCGTGGTTGTTACCGTTATCATCAAAATCAAAAATAATATTCGCCAGATCAGACTCATTGATATGACCCCTGAATTTGACTCCCTTGAAACAAACCGAATTGCTTTACCCATTGACGCAACTTTGTATAATCGCTTTCATTTGAGCGTGTAAATCCTTTGGGCATTTCAGTTCTTTGCCAATGATATAAATAATGTCGATGCTTTCCCTCAGGGTCGAAATCTAATAACGCCTGTTTTACTTTTTGGATAACGTTCTGTGGAATCGAATCATTGGCGACAATTCCACTGGATGGATAATAAGCTGAAAATTGAATAATTCTTACCATCCCTTGTTTAGCAAGAATTTTAGCCAGCGTATCTTGCATGCCACAAACATCATATTGCCCATCAACTATCGCTTCTGCACAGCGTTGATGAGAACCAGTAAAGCCGAAGGATTGCAAATCTTGCAAAGATATGCCATTTTCCATCAGAGTAATCCTTGGAATAAGATAACCCTGGGTTGAATCAGAACTACCAAAGGCCATTTTTTTGCCTTTTATGTCTTGGAGAGTTTGAATTGTACTATCAGGATTAACAATAAAGGCAGACCGGTATTCAGCCTTGTTTTGTTGATTCAACCCTCTGGCCAGCATCACGACAGCATATTTTGACTGGGCTTTTAAATATCCAAAACTGCCCATAGCTGCAAATTGGATTTTATTATCACCCAGTTCATCAACAGTGGAACTGTTCTTTGCTGTGAAATGAAGTTTGAAATGATAACCCGTGGCGTTTTCTAGATACCTTAAAAATGACAAATATTGTGCTGCATCCTCTTGTGGACTCGCTCTAAAGTCAAAACCAAACGTGTAACTGTTATTTTTTGGAACCTGTAATTTGCGTAGCTGGAATTGGAAAAGCTCTGAATCAGTCAATCGGTCTTGACTGTCAACCTGCTGAGTAGGAATTTGATCAGATGAATCACAGGCAACAAGAATGAATATTTGAAAGATAATCAGTAATAATTTGCTTAGCT
>CAZGYJ010000078.1:0-3499 GCA_964530345.1 uncultured Methylomonas sp. | reverse complement strand
TTATTGATTTCTTGCCCATTGAATTAACCTATCTTCTGGCATGGGTTTAGCGATAAAATAACCTTGGGCAACGTCACAGCCGATTGCGCTTAATTTATCCCAGACTCCTTGAGTTTCCACCCCTTCTGCAACCAATTTCATGCCCATTTTTTTTCCTAACATAATGCATACTTCTACAATTACCATTGCTTCTTTATCCTTTAGCATGGACATCACGAATTTTTGGTCAATCTTCAGTACTTTGAAAGGGGCCTGGTATAAATGGGTCAATGAAGAATACCCAGTACCGAAATCATCAATCGACAAAGAAAAACCCTTCATTCTCAGTCTATTAAGAACATCCAGCGATGAAGTTAGCTTTTCCATGACTGAAGTTTCAGTAATTTCCAGTGCAAATGATTCAGGTGCAATTTCATGCTTGTTGGTTAATGAAATAAGCTGCTCTGGCAGGCTCAAACTAGTAATATTGTCTGCAGAAACATTCACCGAAATCACGGTACTAAAACCGTTGGCCTGCCATTGTTGGCTTTGAGCAACCGCTATATTGATAATCTCTTCAGTCAATTCCCCGATCAGATCACTTTTCTCCGCCAAAGCAATAAACTGGCCCGGAAAAATCAATCCCAATTCTGGATGCTGCCAACGAACCAACGCTTCAACTCCCAGTAAATCACCGGTTTTCATATCTAGCTGCGGTTGGTAATATAGGACCAATTGATGTTGCCGGATTGCCAGTTGCAATTCTTCGGCCGTCACTGAAGGAGTAGCCGCTAATATATTTTCACTGAAAGGCTCGGCTCCCATTATGATATTTTCAAGAATATCAGTAAACCGCTGTATATTAATTGGCTTCACCATACTGGCTAACACCCTAATTTTATGAGCTTCTGCTAATTGCTGGGCAGAATGTAATACGCGCTCATCAAAGCCGCTAATTAAGATTAATAAGAAATTGGCCTTTTTGTCAGCAAGCGCTCGGATTACTTCAATACCATCAATATCGGGCATATGAAGATCCAGAACTAGGATAAAGTTTTCTGTTAAATCAAGGGAAAGAAAAGTTGCGGCATTTTGTTCAGCAGTAACTGACCAGCCAGATTTGGCCGCGACTTCGACCAATAATCCCGCATACTGCGCATCATCATCAAGAATATATAATTTTGGTTTTGAGCTCATACGCTCATCTCTTTTTTTGGTAAAAAACTCCCACCCCTTTAAGATAAAGATTTAAATGAAGGTAATTCAAATATAGATACGGACCAGGGTCAGCATGGGATCTTAAGCTAATATTAATATAGTTGCCGCTTATCTGTCTACACCAATTGTTCCCTTACGTCAAAATTTAGAGTACTTTATCCACCATGCAATCTGAACAACTTATTGATCAATTCCTTGACGCTATGTGGGCTGAACGGGGCTTATCTGATAATACATTAAGCGCCTATTGCAGCGATCTAAAAATTTTTGATCGCTGGTTAAAAAATAAAAGTTTGCTTGATGTTGATGAAGGGGATATATCGGGCTTTTTAGCCAAGCGCTTCCATGATGGCGTTGGCAACCGTACTTCAGCCCGTATTTTATCAAGCCTGCGGCGGTTTTATGGCTATCTGAACCGGGAGAATATTAAAACTACCGACCCTACCGGATTGATTGAGTCGCCCCATATTGGCAGACAACTTCCTGTTTCACTTTCTGAACATGATATTGAATTATTGCTTGATGCCCCAGAAACCAGTTCTGCAATTGGGTTTCGTGACCGGACTATGCTGGAAATGCTTTATGCAACTGGATTACGAGTTTCAGAACTGGTTGGATTAACTCAGGATCAGGTTAATCTTCGCCTGGGTGTCGTCAAAATCATGGGAAAAGGCAATAAAGAGCGACTTGTACCCATCGGTGAAGAGGCTTTGGACTGGCTCGAACAATATCTTGCTATTCATAGAAAAACCATCCTTAAAGACCGGCAAAGTGATAAATTGTTTGTCACAAACCGGGCAACGGGTATGACACGGCAGGCTTTTTGGCATATTATTAAGCGCTGCGCGAAAAAAGCGGGGATCAATAAAGAACTATCGCCCCACACTCTTAGACATGCCTTTGCGACACATTTATTAAATCATGGCGCAGACCTTCGAGTTGTACAGTTACTACTGGGACATAGTGATTTATCAACCACCCAGATTTATACCCATATTGCTAAAGCCAGATTACAAGAACTACATGCTAAATTTCACCCGCGAGGATAATTGCTAATGCCCAACAAGATTCACCCAACTGCCTGTATTGCCGATAGCGCTTTACTTGGAGAAAACGTAACTATCGGACCATTTGTAGTGATTGAAGAAAATGTTGATATTGGGGATGACTGTCAGCTTGGCTCTCATGCGGTTATTCAAAGCTTTGTAAAAATGGGGCGTGGCAATATTGTTCATCCTCATGTGGTTCTGGGCGATTTACCTCAAGACACTGGCTTTAAAGCTGAAACCGTTTCCTGGCTGGAAATTGGTAATGACAATGTTTTCAGGGAAGGTTTTACTGCACATCGTTCCGCTACCGAACATGCCGCCACAAAAATCGGCTCTGGCTGTTTTTTTATGAACAACAGCCATGTTGCTCACGATTGCAAGATTGGAAACAACACAATTTTTGCAAATAATGTTGCCATTGGTGGCTTTGTTGAAGTTGGCGACAAGGTTTTTATGGGCGGCAATGTGGTCGCCCACCAGTTTTGCCGAATCGGCTCCTATGTCATCGTCCAGGGAACAACCGGGTTAAATATGGATGTTATCCCGTTCACCTTGATTGGCGGTCGGCCTGCAAAACACTACAAGTTAAATACGATTGGTTTGAGGCGCGCTGGAATTACCGGTGAACGATATAAAGTACTGGCAGATGCCTTTAGGCTTTTAAAAAAGAAAGCCAGTCTCGAAGATTTATCAGAAACTGAGGAACTCAAATACTTGAAAGACTGGCTGGCAACCAAATCCAAACGTGGCTTACATGGCTTTAAAGAGCTTGATTAGATCTACTCCACCTGCACCAGCCAACCATCTGAACCCTTACAATTTTGGGTGGTTTTTGCGCTTACATTGATTCTTGCGTATGTTTTTTGAAGGGAGTCTGGTAGTTTGCCAGTCACCAGAATCTTGCCACCCTGTTTTTTGACATCCACATCAACGGCTTGTTTTTTTACGGTAACATGAATGCTTCCCGGTTGCACTTTTCCAGTCACCAGCAGGGAAAATTCTGATTGTGGTGAAACTTTCGCTAAATGCGGCGGATTAAACTCTGAAAACCCTGGTTTTTTACAAGTCGTCTTACTGCTACCGCCACCACCATAAGCATAAGCGCCCGACACCGAAGCCATTAGCCCAATCGCGACCACAACAAACAATGTTTTTGATTTTAAAAAAATGATTGTTTTCATTCTTGACCACCTCTTTTAAGATAAATCCTGCGTCATTAACATCACATTACCTCCGATTGCAGCGGTATTTTT
>CAZGYJ010000077.1:5196-13777 GCA_964530345.1 uncultured Methylomonas sp. | reverse complement strand
ACTGATATTTAATAATTTTAGTTAAATTAAATATACTGAATAGTTACTATTATTTTTCAAGAATAATGTCTCCTTTGATTATTTTGCTGAGTGTGTCAACATACAGTTTGCCTTCAACTGCTTTTACTTTTTCCCGCAAGGTTTCCACGGTATCATTTTCTTCAACCAAGACTATTTTTTGATTGAGCACCGGACCTTGATCATATTCGGCGGTGACAATATGGACTGAAGCGCCGGATTGTTTTTCTTTATTATCAATGACAGCCTGGTGTACACGATCCCCATACATGCCCTGGCCGCCATGATTGGGTAGTAGTGAAGGATGAATATTCAGAATTCGGTTGCTGAATTTTTCCAGGGTGATCGGGCCGAGTTTTTTCATGTAACCTGATAAAATTAATAAATCAATTTGGTAGCGTTCCAGGATGGAGCAAATGGCTTGATCGAGCTGCTTAGGATCTGGGTGGGTTTTGGTACTCAAGTGGTGGCAATCAAGATGATGTTGAGTTGCAATGCAAAATGCACCGGCATTTTTGTTGTTGCCGATAAAAACAACGGCCTGTGCGTCAAGCCCTTGTTGAATTGCTTCCAGAATTGCTTTCATTCCAGAGCCGCCATGGGATGCCATGAATCCAAGTTTTAACATTTTTGTATGTGTTTTTGATTATTGCTCAGGGTAGTCGCTATCACTTTCATCAGAATATAACGGCTTACCAGGGATGACTTTTTGTTCCGCTGCCCATTCTCCAAGATCAATCAGTTTGCAGCGTTCGCAGCAAAAAGGCTTGAATTTTTCAGTTTCAGTCCAGGGAACCTTTTTTCCACAATTCGGACATTTGACAGTTTTTACAGGCATCAGAACAGGCAACAGGTCAGTTGGAATGGAATATTCTCGGTCGTTTGTACTGGGCGGGATGCGTCACTGGAGGGCTTCATAAATCTGACCGAAAAACGGTGTTTACCGCCGCTAATTTCAGCAAAACAGGCAATGGATTTGTCAACACTGATCCTTAGCAATTGGAAAGGCTGGCTTTGTTCCAGACTTTGTTGATAAAACCCGGCCTCAGCAGTTTTTTCGCGACTGGCGCTGCTGTTGCGAATAAAGTCCAGTATCAGATCAATAGCGGTTCGAATGGTATTGAATGGTTTCGTCCAACGGTCGATTTCCCGATATTGGGTTTGGATGTCCTGTTGTAACCAGTAATGAAATGCAGGAATGTCAAAAGAACAACTGCCTCCTGGGATGGCGCTGCGCTGGGCAATGGATTGAAATAAATCACTGGCCATTTCGGAAATGCCGATTTTACCGTTTTCTGAATAAAGTTTTTTACTGATTTGGTCCAGTTCGGCCAGGATCTGGTTGAGTTTGCTTGAATCAACATTTTCATTGCTGGCGATTAAACTCAGCGTGGTGCTATGCCGGTCCAGCTCTTTCAGGATTTCAGATTTAAGGTCATTTCTGCTGAATATCATCATGATATCCAGAATCGTATCGATGGCTGCACGTTTATCCCAGATATTTTCTCCGGTTAAAAAATGATTAAGCTGTAAAAATAATTGTTCTATCCTGATGAAGACTCGAATCCGTTCATTTAAAGGAAATTCGTAGGTGATAATGTTATTCACAAATAATAAATCCTGATCCTTTGAAAATAAAGTGGAATTGATAGATTTAAAGTTGACCTTGATCAGGTCAGCGATAAATATAGATTGTGCAGTTTTTTGACCTGTTCTGCAAGTGCTTGTGTGTCGGCATCGTTGATGATGATATCATCCGCTGCTTGTCGTCTTTGTTCTCGGGGTACCTGACTGGCAATGATTGATTTTATTGTCTCGATATTAAGTTGATCGCGATTTTTTACCCGTTCTAACTGAACTTCTACTGGGCAGTCAATGACCAAAATTCGGTCAACAAAATCCTGCATTTGTGTTTCGAGAAGTAAAGGAATGCTGAGAATGCAATAAGGACTGGAAAGCTGTTTTATTTGAGATTCCATTTCCGCAAAAACCAAAGGATGTAATATCTGTTCCAAAGTTTTTTTTTGTTCGGGATCGGAAAAAATAATTTCCTTAAGCTGTTTTCTATTTAAAGTCCCCTGGTCAGTCAGGATTTGTTGGCCAAATTGTTTGGCAATGGCTTTTATTGCCGGTTTACCTGGTTCTACGAGTTGGTGGGCGATAATATCTGCATCGATAATAGGGATTTTTAGATCAGAGAAAATTTGGGTTACAGTTGATTTTCCTGAGCCAATGCCGCCAGTCAGTCCGATTTTTAACATAGGAGGTCATTATAAACCAACGGCTCCAAGATAGAGTTGATTCATTTGTTCGCCCCATAATAACGCTAGCCATCCAGCGGCAGCAAGATAAGGGCCAAAAGGGATGGGTTTTTGTCGGTCATGTTTTGCAAACATTACCATTGCAGTGCCAATAATAGCTCCGACCAACGAAGACAATAAAATAATCAACGGCAGATATTGCCAGCCTAACCAGGCACCAAATACAGCAAGAAGTTTAAAGTCACCATAGCCCATGCCTTCTTTACCGGTCACTATTTTGAATAATTGAAAAACTAGCCACAGGCTGAGATAGCCGGCAATTGCACCGATAATACTGGAATGACTGTCAGTAAATATGTCAAACAGACTTAAAAACAGTCCTAACCAAATCAATGGTAAGGTAATGGTGTCGGGTAATAGCTGATGATCAATGTCAATGCCACTCAAAGCAACGAGTGACCAACTGAGCAGCAATGCAAAAAACGTTTCAGGGCTGTATCCAAAATGCCAGGCGACAATTGCAGAAATAATTCCAGTAAATAGTTCAACTAAAGGGTAACGAATAGAAATGGGTGCTTGGCAGTAAGCGCATTTTCCACGCAAAAACAGATAACTTAAAACTGGAATATTATGCTGTGGCTTGATTGCAGTATGGCAATGATTACATCGTGAGCCTGGAAAACTCAGATTGAGAGATTCTTCTTCATCTATTCCATTTTTGGGGATTTCCAGATATTCGTAACATTCATCTCGCCAATTCCGCTGCATCATAACCGGCAGCCGAAAAATTACAACATTCAAAAAACTGCCGACCATCAGACCGATAGTTGCAATAGTCGTTATAAAAACCCATGGATGCGTTTCAAAAATGCTGAGTAACTCCATTTATGATGTTATTTTATTAAGATAGTTGATTTTATGACCTATTATCCAACAGCGGCGCCCATTTTGAAAATAGGTAAATACATAGCCACAATTAATCCACCGACCAGAACCCCAAGTACTGCCATGATGAGTGGCTCCATCAGGCTGCTTAAATTGTCAACAAGATTGTCAACTTCTTCCTCATAAAAATCAGCAACTTTTGACAGCATGCTGTCGATTGATCCTGATTCTTCACCAATGGCAACCATTTGAACGACCATGTGCGGAAATAATTTAGCCTGCTGCATGGCAAATTGCAGACGTTGTCCAGTGGCTACATCTTCGCGCATTTTTAAAACCGTTTCTGAATAAACAATATTACCTGTTGCCCCAGCAACTGATTCCAACGCTTCAACCAACGGCACGCCAGCGGCAGACATGGTGGATAAAGTTCTGGCAAATCTTGCTATTGCCGATTTATTCAAGATAAGTCCGACAATGGGTAATTTTAATAATGCCTTATCAAGAAAATGGTTGAATTTTCGCGATCGGCGTTTGAAAAACAGAAAGCCGTATATTATACCGCCAATAGTGCCAAATAAAATATACCAATATTCTTGAAGCCACTCGGATAAGCCAACGACAAATTGAGTAAATGCGGGTAAATCTGCGCCAAAACCCTGGAATAATTCTTCAAAAACTGGAACTACAAACAATAACAGAATGGTAGTTACGATGAAAGCAACGACCAGAACTGCCGCAGGATAGGTGAGGGCTTTTTTGATTTTAGCCTTCATCGATTCGGTCTTTTCTTTGTAGGTGGCTATTTTGTCCAATAAGGTTTCTAACACCCCTGCCTGTTCGCCCGCTTCAACCAGGTTACAAAATAGTTCATCAAAGTACACAGGCCGTTTATTTAAAGCTTCTGCCAAGGTATCACCACCTTCGATATCAGCCTTGATACCCAGTAAAAGGTCTTGCATGGCAGCATTTTCATGACCTTTACCAATAATATCGAAAGATTGCACTAAAGGTACACCTGCTTCCAGCATGGTGGCTAATTGGCGACTGAAGATGGCAATATCTTTGGTGGTAATGGTCGATTTGGATTTAAACAGAGGTTTGGGTTTTTTCTTAATTTTTTTCAGGCGAATACCCATGCGTTTTAATTCCGTCCGAGCAATGGTTTCGCTTTTGGAGCTTATTTCGCCTTTGGTTTTGCTGCCGGTTTTATCCTTGCCTTCCCAGATAAAATCGATTTGTTCAACTTGTTCTGCCATTGTTTTTCCTGAATGTTATTCGATTGTTACACGATTGATTTCTTCTAGGCTGGTAATTCCCTGCCGGATTTTGTCTAGTCCTGATTCTCGTAAATCATTGATGCCGTCTTTTTTTGCTTGCTCTGCCAGTTGTAAAGTGTTGCCTCCTTCCAGAATCAAAGTACGCATTTTTTCACTGATCGGCATCACCTGGTAGATGCCCACTCGGCCTTTGTAACCTTCATTACAATGATCACAGCCTATTGGTCCATACATTTTAATGGTGCCAATATCGCTCTCCTTAAACCCGTTTTCTATCAACACTTTTTCTGGAAGTTCAACGGGAGTTTTACAGTGTTCACATAAACGTCGCGCTAAACGTTGGGCCATAATCAGGTTAACTGAGGAGACAATATTGAATGCTGGAATACCCATTTGCAGCAGCCGGTTTAAGGTTTGCGGGGCATCGTTGGTATGTAGGGTTGAAAGTACCAAGTGTCCTGTTTGAGCAGCTTTGATAGCAATTTCGGCTGTTTCCAGATCCCGGATTTCTCCAACCATGATGATGTCCGGGTCTTGTCTGAGAAAAGCTCTTAATGTTGAAGCGAAGGTCAGGCCCGCCTTGGGATTCATGTTGACCTGATTGATGCCTTCTACCGTAATTTCGACAGGATCTTCTGCAGTTGAGATATTTCTGCCTACATCATTAAGGATATTTAGACCGGTATAGAGAGAAACTGTTTTACCACTACCGGTTGGCCCTGTGACCAAAACCAGACCATAAGGTTTATGGATGGCATCAAGAAAGAATTTCTGTTGGACTTCTTCAAATCCGAGTTTTTCAATACCTATTTGTGCGCTACTTGGATCCAAAATACGTAAAACAATTTTTTCTCCAAACAGGGTAGGGCAGGTATTAACCCTGAAATCAATGGCCCGGTTCTTGGATAAAATCATTTTAATCCGGCCGTCTTGTGGAACCCGTCTTTCCGCAATATCCATTTTTGACATGACTTTGATACGGGAAATAATTCGATTGGAAATATTCGCTGGTGGGCTGGCTACTTCATAGAGAACACCATCACCCCGAAATCGTATCCGGAAATTTTTTTCATAGGGCTCTAGGTGAATATCAGAAACCCCTTTTTTGATTGAATCAAGCAGGATCTTGTTGACATATCGAACAATCGGGGCATCATCGATATTTGCTGAATTATCATCTTCAGCTGGTTCTTCATCACCTCCTGAGATATCCAGATTGTCGAGATCTTCATCAAGCAGATCAGTCATGCTGGTATCCGCATCATCGAGACATTGCTCAATAGCTTTTAGCAGCTTGTCGTCTTCGACCAGAATGGTTTCTGTATTCAGGCGGGTATGAAACTTGATTTCATCCAGTGCACTAAAGTTGGTTGGATCTGAAATTGCAAGGTAAAGTTTGTTGTCCCTTTTGAATAATGGTAAGGCATTGTGCTGCACGATCAGCTTTTCGCTGACCAAAGAAACAGGTAGTGATTGCAGATCAATAGCGTCAAGATCAAAAAAAGGTACACCAAATTCAGCAGAAGCTATAGAAGCAAGTTTGGTACTATTGGCAATTTTGTTGCTGACCAGGTAGTGGATTAGCGGCAATTTTTGTTTTTGCGCCGCTTTAATATGCTTTTCTGCATCAGTTTCTGTCAACATGCCTTGATCAATAAGGCAACGCGTTAGTCCGCTAAATTGTATGTCTGATAGAGCTGTAGCCATGAATTAAAATTTATACAGGGATGTACAGCAAAATATAGATGAATATAACTGTTTGTCTATGTAGTATACTTTTTACATATTCCAGGGCCACCTTAAGACACTGTATTTTACTTAATATTTTTTTGTAATTTATTGATTTATAACTAACATATAAAAAATGAGGTGTATTTCATAAAACTATGAAGAGGATAACCGGGCATGGATAAGCTAAAGAGCATGAAAGTCTTTGTTGCCGTTGCCAAAGCGGGGAGCTTTGCCCAAGGCGCCCGTGATTTGGGAATTTCAAGAGCCATGGCGACCAAGCATATTATGTTTTTGGAACAAGAGCTTGGAACAAGGTTGTTTAATCGAACCACTCGCAGTTTGAGTCTAACAGAAGTGGGGGCTTCCTATCTTGAACGTTGTCAGCAATTGTTGCTGGATGTTGAGGAAATGGAGGCTGCAGTTACGCATTTACAGACCGAGCCGCGTGGATTTTTAAAAATCAGTGCGCCGCCTGTTATTGGAGCGGTTCATATTGCTCCAGCCATGGCTGAATTTATCAAGATATATCCCGAACTCGAAGTTGAGATGGTGCTTCAAGGGGCTTTAAGTGATCTCGTCAATGAAGGTATTGATCTTGCAATCTATTATGGTGAGTTGAAAGATACCAGTCTGGTGGCGCGGAAATTGATTTCTTCCCCTCTGGTGGTTTGTGCGGCACCGGAATATTTGCAAGCACATGGCATTCCCTTGACGCCAGAAGAATTGAAGCAGCATAGTTGTTTGATCAATTGGGCGGTTTCGCCTAAGGATCAATGGACCTTCAGATGGGCTGGCGAAGATGTGGTGATTAAAGTAACGGGTCGTTTTCAGGCAAATATGTCTGATCCCATTCGAATTGCGGCAATCAGAGGATTGGGGCTGGTCATGTTGCCGAAATATATTGTTGGCCGGGATATTGAAAAAGGCAAGCTGACTGTCGTGCTTGCGGATTATGCAAAATCCCCTTTAGGAGTGTATGCACTCTATCCGCATCGAAAATATTTGTCGGCAAAAGTGACTGTTTTTCTGGATTTTTTAAGTGAATGGTTTGCCCGTGAAGCAAATTTAGTTGAAGAGACACATCATGAAGGTAAATAATTTTGCGAATCCAATTCAGCAGAAATGGAATTTGATTTATCAGCAAATGCAGAATGCGCCTTGCAATCCTGCTGCCATATTGCAAGATCATGATTTCTTGCTGCCGGATTCAGGAACAGCATTAGATCTGGCTTGCGGGCTTGGTGCTAATGCTTGTTATCTGGCAGAGCGAGGATTGCAGACCACGGCCTGGGATATTTCAGATGTAGCAATTTCAAGATTGCAACAAATTGCACAAAGAAAAGCCCTGCCAATAAATGCGGAAGTTGATGAAATTACATTAAAAAGTTTCCAGGAATGCAGTTTTGATGTGATTATTATTGCAAGATTTCTTGACCGTACGCTAAGTGATGGGATAATGAGCGCTCTAAATCCTGGAGGCTTGCTTTTTTATCAGACCTTCAATAAGGAAAAAATAACTGAAGATGGGCCTAATAATCCGGATTTTTTATTGGCTGAAAATGAATTACTGACTTTATTTGCCCCGCTTCGTTTGGTTTTTTACCAGGAAAATGGAAAAATCGGTAAATTATCGGCTGGATTCAGGAATGAAACACAATTTATTGGCCAAAAAAGAGTAAACGACTAGAATTCTTTTCTGTAAGGTTTTTTTTAAATAAGCCTTCCAATACTTCCCGAGAAACATTTCTGCGAAAATAGACGACTCAATATTGTGCTGTTATTGGTTCGGTAAACCCTAACATTCTTTTTTAAAAATTCAAAGTGATAGAGAAATTAAGAAATATTGCAATTATTGCTCATGTTGACCACGGTAAAACCACCCTGGTCGATAAATTATTACAACAATCCGGTACTTTTGCTGATCACGAAAAGGTATCCGAAAGGATTATGGATTCCAATGATCTGGAAAAAGAAAGAGGTATTACCATTCTGGCGAAAAATACCGCTATTGATTGGAACGGTTATCATATCAATATTGTTGATACTCCCGGGCACGCAGATTTTGGCGGCGAAGTAGAACGAGTTTTGTCGATGGTTGATTCAGTTCTATTGTTGGTGGATGCCGTTGATGGCCCCATGCCGCAAACTCGATTTGTAACTCAAAAAGCATTTGCCTTGGGGCTTAAACCCATTGTGGTCATTAATAAAATCGATCGTCCTGGAGCAAGGCCTGACTGGGTGATCGATCAAACTTTTGATTTGTTTGATCGTCTTGGTGCGACTGATGAGCAGCTGGATTTTCCTATTATCTACACTTCGGCGCTTAATGGTTATGCGAATCTGGATGATGCGACAAGAAGCGGTGACATGACGCCTTTGTTTGAAACCATAGTTGAAAAAGTGAGT
>CAZGYJ010000077.1:0-5096 GCA_964530345.1 uncultured Methylomonas sp. | reverse complement strand
CTGGATAAGGAATTGCAACATAATGTTGCTTTGCAAGTTGAAGATACTGCTGACCCCGACAAGTTCAAAGTTTCCGGTCGCGGTGAGCTGCATTTGTCGGTGTTGATTGAAAATATGCGTCGGGAAGGTTTTGAATTGGGGGTTTCCCGCCCCGAGGTTATTATCAAGGAAATTGATGGTGAGTTATGCGAGCCATTTGAATTGGTTACCATTGAAGTTGAGGAACAACATCAAGGTGCGATTATGGAAAAATTGGGTGAACGTAAAGGTGATTTGCTGAATATGGTGCCTGATGGTAAGGGTAGAATTCGTCTCGAATACATGATGCCTTCGCGAGGGCTAATCGGTTTTCAAACTGAGTTTATGACAGCGACATCCGGTTCTGGTTTGCTTTATCATGTTTTTGATCATTATGGACCGATGAAAAAAGGCAGTGTCGGAGAACGGCAAAGAGGTGTTTTAGTTTCAATGGTGACAGGTAAAGCCCTGGCTTTTGCCTTATTCAATCTACAGAATCGGGGCGAATTATTTTTAGTTCATGGTGATGAAGTTTATGAAGGCATGCTGGTCGGAATTCATTCTCGCGCTAATGATTTGGCTGTTAATCCGACCAAAGCAAAGCAATTGACCAATATTCGAGCCGCCGGAACGGATGAAAATCTGATCTTGACGCCAATTCAAAAAATGACTCTTGAGCAGGCGCTGGAATTTATCGATGAAGATGAATTAGTGGAGGTAACGCCCGAATCAATTCGTTTGCGGAAAAAATTACTTAAGGAGCATGAAAGAAAAAGAGCCTCCCGAACTGCGGAGGCTGTATAGTTTTTCAGGGTAATAATTTTGAGTCTTGGCAAGAGCTGCCTAGACTCAGGATCGTCAGATCAGGTTGGCTTGGTCTTTAGCTGAACTAAATTCAGCATTTCCTCCCTCATACCGACAGGCATAGTTTGACAAATTCAAGGGGAAAAAAAAGCAGGCAAAAGAGGAAATGCGCGTAAGAGTTTGACTACGTGCAAGGATATTTGTTAATTATTATCCGTTCAAAACCGTTGTAGAATATCTATAAACTCAATACACTATGACTTTACGAAATACGCCATGGGTAAATTTTTGACCTTTTTTGAATTATGGATCAACGATTAGCGCAAATTGAGCGCAATACGCTCGAAACACAAATTAGCATCGAAATAAATCTCGATGGTACGGGAAAATCTAGCTTTAATACGGGTGTTGCTTTCCTTGAGCACATGCTGGATCAAGTTGCCCGGCATGGTTTAATTGATTTAACAATTAGAGCTCAAGGCGATTTACACATAGACGCTCACCATACTGTTGAAGACATTGGAATCACGCTCGGACAAGCATTTTCGCAAGCATTAGGCGATAAAACAGGAATTTTTCGTTATGGCCATGCCTATGTTCCTTTGGATGAGGCTTTGTCCAGGGTTGTGATTGATTTCTCGGGACGGCCAGGATTATTCTATGATGTGGAATTTACTCGGGGGATGATAGGCAGTTTTGATGTTGATCTATTTCATGAGTTTTTTCAGGGGTTTGTAAATCATGCTGGGGTTTCATTGCATATTGATAATCTCAAAGGTGTTAATGCCCATCATATTGCGGAAACTATTTTTAAAGCATTTGGGCGCGCTATTCGTATGGCAATCACTGCAGATCCAAGAATGGCAGGTATCATGCCCTCAACCAAAGGCAGTTTATAATTTCTAAAGACCATGAGTTCAGTAGCCGTCATTGACTATGGCATGGGTAATTTGCATTCGATTACCAAAGCCTTGCAGCATGTTGCTCCCAATATTGATGTCAGAGTAACCTCGAACAAAAACCAAATATTACAAGCTGATCGGATTGTATTTCCCGGTGTGGGCGCTATTCGAGACTGCATGGATGCATTGCACCAATCAGGGCTTGATGAAGTGATTTTGGAAGCCTTCCAAAGCGGGAAACCCATTTTAGGTATCTGTCTTGGATTGCAGGCTCTACTCACCTTCAGTGAAGAAAATAATGGAACAAAATGTCTGGGTCTGATTCCAGGGGAAGTTATTCATTTTCCCCAGCCACTTTTGGCTGATAATGGCAAAAGATTGAAAATACCTCATATGGGCTGGAACCAGGTAGAGCAAAGTTTTAATCACCCGTTATGGAACAAGATTGCTCCAAAAAGCCGATTTTATTTTGTTCATAGTTATTTTGCCAAGCCTGATAATGAATCAGTAGTCGCTGGGACCACAGATTATCCTGATACTTTTTGCTGCGCGTTAGCTCGAGAAAATATTTTTGCGGTACAATTTCATCCAGAAAAAAGCCATGTTGCCGGTTTGCAATTACTGGAGAATTTTTTACAGTGGGATGGTTCGTTCTAAACATTTTTAAAGTTTGAGGTTGTTAATACAATGTTGCTGATACCTGCGATTGATTTGAAAGAAGGAAAATGTGTGCGCTTGCGCCAAGGACGTATGGAAGACGATACAGTGTTTTCTGATGACCCGGTTGCCGTGGCTGGAAAATGGGTAGAGGCTGGAGCAAAAAGGATACACCTAGTTGATCTTGATGGCGCTTTTGCCGGTAAACCTAAAAATGCAGAGATTATTCAAAACATAGCAAAAGCTTTTCCTGATGTGCCGATCCAGGTGGGTGGTGGAATCCGGGATGAAGATACCATACAGGGATATCTTGAGGCCGGTGTTCAGTTCGTTATTATCGGAACCAAAGCGGTTAGTGAGCCTCATTTTGTCAGTGACGTAGCGGTAGAATTTCCAGGCCATATTATTGTTGGTTTAGATGCAAAAAATGGTAAGGTAGCTATCGATGGTTGGTCAAAATTATCACGACATGATGTGATTGATATGGCTCAAAAATTTGAAGCCGATGGCGTAGAAGCAATTATCTATACGGATATTTCCAGAGATGGGATGATGTCAGGAGTAAATGTTGAAGCAACTGTAAAATTGGCAAAAGCCATTCATATTCCAGTCATAGCATCCGGCGGCATAACCAATATTGATGATATTAAAGCTTTGGGCAAAGTAGCTGATGAAGGTATTATGGGGGCTATTACAGGCCGGGCTATCTACGAGGGTACCCTGGATTTTGCTGAAGCTGAAAAATTAGCGCAAACATTTTGAGGTAATTATGGGGCTGGCGACACGAATTATTCCTTGTCTTGATGTTGATGATGGTCGAGTTGTCAAAGGTGTTCAATTTGTTGATATTCGTGATGCGGGTGATCCGGTGGAGGTGGCCAGACGCTATGATCGGGAAGGTGCCGATGAAATTACTTTTCTGGATATCACTGCTACCCATCATAATAGAGATACCATTGTTCATGTTGTTGAAGAAGTTGCAGGGGAAGTTTTTATTCCATTGACAGTGGGCGGGGGGATTAGGACAGTCGAAGATATCAGCACAATGTTGAACGCAGGTGCAGACAAGGTTGGAATTAACAGCGCTGCAGTTGCCAATCCGGAATTTGTAAAACAAGCTGCAGAGCGTTTTGGCTCGCAGTGTATTGTGGTGGCTATTGATGCCAAGCAAGTAAGTAATGCTGGCGAGCCGCGACGATGGGAAATATTTACCCACGGTGGACGAAAGGCAACGGGAATTGATGCGATAGCTTGGGCAAAAAAAATGGTGGCTTATGGTGCAGGCGAAATTTTGCTGACCAGTATGGATCGTGATGGTACAAAAAAAGGATTTGACCTACACTTAACTCGAGCAATTAGCGAAGCTGTTATTGTGCCTGTTATCGCTTCTGGCGGGGTGGGTAACCTTGAACATCTTGCTGAAGGCGTTATTGAAGGTAAGGCAGATGCAGTTTTGGCAGCCAGTATATTTCATTTTGCCGAATACAGCATTCAGCAAGCCAAACAATACATGGCTGAGCGCAATATAGAGGTGCGTTTTTTATGATCAATAGCTCTTGGCTGGATGAGATTCGATGGACCAATGAAGGCTTGGTTCCCGTTATTGCGCAACAGGAAACTACTGGGAAGGTTCTGATGTTTGCCTGGATGAATGCTGAATCATTGTCTTTAACGGCACAAAAAGGGTATGCAGTTTACTGGTCAAGATCAAGGCAAAGACTGTGGCGAAAAGGTGAAAGTTCAGGTAATCAGCAAAAAGTTAAAGAAATATTACTGGATTGTGATAAGGATGTGATTTTGTTAAAAATTGAACAGCAAGGCGGGATTGCTTGTCATACAGGAAGAGAAAGTTGCTTTTACCGGAAATTGGTCGATGGCCAATGGTTGAAGAATGAGCCGGTTTTAAAAGATCCAAAGCTGATTTATAAGAAAAAGTCATGAGTGAAATATTAAAAGAATTAGCGCAAGTTTTGGAGCAACGTAAACAGGAATCGGCAGAAAGTTCTTATGTTGCGAGCCTTTATGCCAAAGGTTTGAATCAGATATTAAAAAAAGTTGGTGAAGAAGCGGCAGAAACAATTATTGCCGCCAAAGACGGAGATAAGCAGCAAATAGTTTATGAGACTGCGGATTTGTGGTTTCATTGTATGGTTATGCTTGCCGATCAGGGTTTAGGGCCTAATGATGTATTACGGGAGCTACAACGTCGATTTGGACTTTCTGGCTTGGAAGAAAAGGCGCAACGCAGTAATTAATATTTAATGACTGAAATTTTTTTCATGTTTTGGTCTATTAACCGGAGTTATAAATGGGCATTAGTATTACGCAATTAGTTATTATTTTAGCCATTGTAGTGTTGCTGTTTGGCACAAAACGTTTACGCAATCTGGGAGGTGATCTTGGCAGTGCTATCAAAGGGTTTCGTTCTGCAGTGAAAGATGGGGAAAACGACAACAAATTGACTGAGGACGATGGCGAAACTTTAGATGGAGAAGTAACTTCCAAAAAGGAACAGGATAAAGTTTAAGTCATGTTTGATATTGGCTTTTGGGAATTGTGCCTGGTTGGGCTGGTTAGTTTAATTGTTATTGGGCCGGAGCGTTTGCCCAAAGCGGCTCGCATTGCTGGTTTTTGGATCGGTAAAACCAGGAATATGGTGCAGAATGTCAAATCAGAAATCAGACAAGAATTGCAAGCAGAGGAGCTTCGACAAAC
>CAZGYJ010000076.1:6901-13996 GCA_964530345.1 uncultured Methylomonas sp. | reverse complement strand
TATAATAAATCACTAGCATAGGGCGTAATAGCTTTGCAAATTGCGCCATTTACAGCCAATCAATATATAAAAAAACGTCGGATTACGCTTTGAGACAGTGAAATTTATCAGAGTAGGAGTCCATATATAGAATAAGCAGAGCGTTTTCCAACACCGTGCTACGGTTTATTTTGGAAAGCATATAAAGGGCTGGCTTTGATTCTGGCATCTATTTTTCTTAGAACACTTTGATAAGTGGGGCTATAGACAGATTGAAATCGGGCCTTGAATTCTTTCTCGTCCATGCGTTCTGGCAAATCCCTTGCTTCCGGCATAAAGGCTCGGTAGTTTTCAATTTCTGCCATCGCTTTTTGAAATTTAAGAGCATTTTCAGATGATGATGTTGCCATTTTTCCAAAGTACATTCCCGCTCTGTCTGCCGCTAAATCAACAAAACTGAAGCCGCTGCCTTTTTTCGAATCGAATATTTCCTTCTCAAGACCAAGCAAATGAGCGAGATAGGTACTTCCTGAAGAAGTGATTGCTGCCAGAGCCATAAAATGCTGAGCCAAATCGGTTCTGCCGTATAAATAAACCCGATAAATGATGGGACGTCTTCTTCTGTCATAGGATAAAAATTTGAATAATTCGCGGCTGTTGACATAAGCACTAACGATATAGATGATTGCCCGGTTTTCTTCAATAGCGGTTTCTGGTGTGGAGCGTTGCGAAGCTAATTGGAAAAGCGGTTTTAATAAATCAGCTAGTGATAGTCTGGTTCTTCGGTTGTGTGTTCGAAGTACATCGTTAAGCTTGCGCTGATAAACCGCAAACAGATTGCTTTTTTCTGCATGCGCCAAAAGAAAGTTTTGTGCTTCGATATATGAAGCGGGTGTCATAAAGTAGGTAATGACAATTTGGTCGGGCTTAATGGCAATTCCCTTGAGATGTTTTCCCAGCAAGATGAAATACTGATTGAGTTGGCTGTGTTTTATGATGTTTTCTATCACTGGCCCGGCAAATTCGTCTGCAATAGCTAATTTACCAAAGGACAGATTTCTTATCTGAGGGAAATCTTGTTGTTTGAATAAAGCGAAATTAATATTTACATAGTTGCCCAGTAAGTTGTTTGGTAATTTAATGCTGAATGTGAAGTTTATTTTGTCGGCTCCCAGGCTGATTTTGGAATAGGCATTCACAAAAGGCTTCAGGATATAACTGGCAGCAATATTTAAATCTTTCTCATTTAACACCAGTTTTTTTACACCCCTGCGCCGCAGGCGAGTTGTACCGACAATTTCCTTGGCACGCCGGATATCCTGCGAGGTCAGATGCCAGGTGTTAGTGATCGATGGGGTATTATCGGTTGCGTAGATGCCGAGCGCAGCAAGAATAACTGCAGGAATACTAATACTGAAAAAAAGTATTCGGAGGGCATTGAACATGCGTTATTGGAATTCCAGGATAAAATCGGCAGCATTTAAATATTCTGCTTCCTGCATAAGATCAGCATGAGTCAAGGGTGAATTTTGTAGCCACTGAGAGGGAAATTTCAGGCTAATGGTTTTATTGGCAATTGAAATTTTGTATTCCGGCAAATCGAAATCATGCCGGTTTCTATGCAGCAGAATTGCCAGGCGTAAGATGATTGTCAGGTAGATGGCGTTTTTATGCCAAGGTTTTGGCAGTTCCTTGAACATTTTTTTGGGTAACCGACGTCGATGGGCTCTAACTATGGTTGATAGCAAATGTTGATCCTGTTGGGAAAAACCGGCCAGATCAGAATGTTTAATAATATATGCACTGTGCTTATGGTACTGGTTATGGGCAATTTCATGCCCGATCTCATGTAGAGTTGCAGCCCAGTTGAGAAAATGAGGGGATTCTTCAATGGCTAATGGCGGGCATTTTTTTAACTGGTTTAACATGAAATGGATGGTATTTTGTACCCGTGCCGCATGAACCAGGTCGACATGATAATGCTCGGCTGTTGTTTGGACAGTATCGGAACGAATATCTTTGTTGAAAATTCGGCCCAGCAAGTCAAACACCAATCCTTCACGCAAGGCGCCATCTGATACTGTCATTTGATCAATGCCAAGACTGCGGAAACTGCCATAGATTATAGCCAGTCCTCCCGGGAAGACGGGAGCTCGTTCGGGATCCAGTCCGGGCAGGGATAAATCTTCTACATGGTTATGTTGGCTGATAAAATCAACGAGTTTTTCCAGTCCTGTTAAGGTGATACCTTCGTTGCTCCATTCATTTGTCTGCAGCACCTTATTGATTGCCCGTAAAGTACCTGATGCTCCGATGGCTTCATCCCATCGTTTGCTGCTAAAAGCTTTCTCATAAGGTTCTAATTGCTGTTGTGCGTAGAGCACTGCCTGACGAAATTTTTTACTGCTGATAATGCCATTCGGAAAAAACTTGTTGCTCATGGAGACGCAGCCCATGGGCACACTTTCTTTTCGTCGTGGCTGGTCATGTTTGCCAATGATATATTCGGTACTGCCCCCACCAATGTCCATGACAAAACGTTTTTTACCATTGCTTTCCAGGCTATGAGCAACGCCCAAATAGATCAATCGTGCTTCTTCAATTCCTGAAATAACATGAATGGGTTGGCCTAAAGCAGCTTCAGCCAATGATAAAAATTGATTGGAATTTTTCGCGGACCTTAAGGTATTTGTGCCGACTGCTCGGACACTACCAGGAGGGAAGTTGCGGATACGTTGACCAAATCGCTCTAGGCAGGCTAGCGCTCTATCTTGTACCTCCCGGGATAAGAATTTATCTTCATTTAAGCCGGAGGCTAAACGAACCATTTCTCTTAAACGATCAATGGTATGAAGTTTTCCGTCTTTCAGGCGGCAGACAATCATGTGAAAGCTGTTAGACCCTAAATCAACAGCTGCAACTATTTCTGGGGCTTGGGTGGTCAATGGATAATCCTTGTATCTACGAAAATGGCTATATCTGATAGAATGGTTTGTTTACAGTTTATCTGATTTTAGCGCTGGTTAAGATAAGTCATTGCAATAATTTAACCTATTTATCCTTTTCAGTTAAGTACTACTTGTCACATGAAAGCACTTTCTATCCGAAATTTGCAAAAAACCTATAAGGGAGGCGTTCAAGCGCTTAAAGGAATCGACCTGGATGTTGAGGAAGGAGATTTTTTTGCCCTGTTAGGCCCGAATGGGGCGGGGAAATCGACTACCATTGGTATTGTTTGTTCGTTGGTTACGAAAACCAAGGGTACGGTCAAAATTTTTGATGCTGATCTGGATAAAAAACGTGGATTGGCTAAAAGTTATATTGGTCTGGTTCCTCAGGAAATTAATTTTAATCAGTTTGAAACAGTACAAGATATTTTGTTGAACCAAGCTGGTTATTATGGGATACCACGTAAGCAAGCCAGAAAAAATGCAGAAAAATGTTTGAAGCAGATGCAATTATGGGATAAACGAAACACCGTTTCTCGGCGTTTGTCAGGTGGTATGAAAAGGAGGGTAATGATTGCGCGAGCGCTAGTTCATGATCCGCGGCTATTGATACTGGATGAGCCGACGGCTGGTGTCGACATAGAGATTCGTCGTTCCATGTGGCAGTTGATGCGCGAAGTGAATGCCGAAGGTACAACGATAATCTTGACTACGCATTATCTTGAAGAAGCAGAAAATCTGTGCAGAAATATCGCTATTATCAATCATGGACGGATTGTTGAAAATTCAAGAATGAGTAGTTTACTGGCCCGTCTTAATGTTGATTATTTTGTGCTGGATTTAGCCTGTCCTATCAAGAAAGCTCCTGAGATACCTGGGTTTTCCATTGAATTGGAGGGTGACAGTTTACTTAATGTGGCCGTGCCAAAGGAGCAAGGTTTAAATCATCTGTTTCAGGAATTGAGCAAGCGCGATATTCAGGTTTTGAGCTTGAAAAACAAATCAAATCGTCTAGAACAGTTGTTTCTGGATTTAATTGATCAAGGTCAACTTCAAACAATTTGATATGAAAAATTCTATTGCTTTTACAACGATTTTTACTAAGGAAGTCCGCCGGTTTACCCGTATCTGGCCACAAACTTTATTGCCACCTGCAATTACTACGTCTCTATATTTTCTAATTTTTGGCACCTTGATTGGTCAAAGAATAGGCAAGATCCATGATATGAGTTATATGGAATTTATTGTGCCTGGAGTGATTTTGATGTCAGTCATCAGCCATTCATACGCCAATGTGGTGTCGTCATTTTATTCCACCAAGTTTCAAAAGCATATTGAGGAATTATTGATTGCTCCGGTTCCAAATTGGGTAATATTGGCTGGATACGTTTCTGGCGGAGTTGCCAGGGGATTAATGGTTGGCTCAGTTGTTGCCGGTATTTCACTTTTTTTTACAGATATTTTTCCTCAAAATCTTGGTTTGGCATTGTTTGTGGTATTGATGACGTCTACCTTATTTGCACTGGCCGGATTTATTAATGCTGTTTTTGCAGACAGTTTTGATGCGATTTCAATTATCCCAAATTTTATTTTGACCCCTCTGAGTTATTTGGGCGGGGTCTTTTATTCAGTATCGATGTTGCCGGAGATTTGGCAAAAAATTTCTTTATTGAATCCTATTTTATACATGATAAACGCTTTCCGATATGGCCTGGTTGGAGTTTCTGATGTGAATATCCAAATGGCTTTTATTATTACCACTGGCTTTATCGTCGTCCTGATTGTTTTTAGCCTAATTTTACTGCACAAGGGGATAGGCATTAAAAATTGACAGTTCTAATTGGAAATATTCATTAGTCAGTTGAGGAAAAATCAGTTAGCATGGCCGGCGGATCATTCCATTAGGTTGTAGTTAATCGCTTGTATGATGAACGAAATAGTTTTCCTTCCATCATTCGCGATTATAATTAGAAAGTTTTTTCATTGAGCTAAAAATTAATAATAATTCAAACTGGGAGTTGCTATGAGTATTGCAGTGTTACAGTTAATTGGGCCGATTATGGGGGTTATCGGTTTGGTTATCGCTTTTATTATTTACCGAATTATACTGTCGCATGATGTGGGTTCGGAAAAAATGAGAGCAATTTCAGATCTGATTCATGAAGGCGCGATGGTGTTTTTAAAATCTGAATATCAAATTCTTTCGATCTTTGTATTACTGGTTGCCGGGCTGATTTTTTTTCTGATTGATCATGGGACTGCTTATGCATTTTTAGGCGGGGCGGCGTGTTCAATGTTCGCCGGGTTTTTTGGTATGAAGGCGGCCACACGTGCCAATGTCAGGACTTCCTGGGCTGCGAATCAAGAAGGTATGGGCGCTGCGCTTTTAGTTGCTTTTGGTGGTGGTTCAGTCATGGGATTGGCTGTTGCATCTTTGGGTTTGGCTGGCGTTTCAATCGTGTTTTGGCTGATAGATCCTTCTTTAATATCCAATTATAAAGCGATTAGCGGTTTTGCGATGGGCGCTTCCTCTATTGCCTTGTTTGCCAGAATTGGCGGTGGAATCTATACCAAGGCAGCGGATGTTGGTGCGGATCTCGTTGGCAAGGTTGAAGCAGGTATCCCAGAAGATGATCCACGAAACCCTGCAACTATAGCTGATAACGTTGGCGACAACGTAGGTGATACTGCAGGAATGGGGGCGGATATTTTTGAATCCTATGTAGGGTCGGTTATTGCTAGTATCGCTATTGCCGCCTCATCAACTAATTTTGTTGATATTGGTGTGATGCAACCGAAAGCCTTGATTTTGCCTTTGGTATTAATCATGATTGGATTGGTGGCTTCCATCATTGCGGTTATTGCAATGCAGTTTTTAAAACATATTCATCCTGCTCATGCTTTGGAAGGCGTAACCTGGATAGCGGCAATTATTTTTCTGCTCGGTGCTTATTTTGTCATCAGCGAATTTGCAATCCAGTTTGTTTTGGGTGGCGAAACAACATCCACAAATGGTCCATTCTATGCTGTACTTGGTGGTACAGTGGTAGGAATTTTTATTGGTCGGGTAACTGATTATTATACTTCAAAAAAACCTATTTTATTGATTGCAGAAGCGTCCAAGTTTGGGCCGGCAACCAATATTATTGCCGGTTTAGGTATTGGTATGCGCTCTACAGTATTTCCGGTTCTTGGTATTTGTGCGGCGATTTTTCTTGCCTATTATTCGGCAGGTCTATATGGGATCGGAATTGCGGCTGTTGGTATGTTGGCAACTACGGGTGTTACCATGTCAGTAGATGCTTACGGTCCGATCGCTGATAATGCTGGCGGTATTAGCGAAATGGCCGAGCTTGGTCCTGAAACAAGAAAAATTACTGACTCACTAGATGCAATTGGTAATACGACTGCTGCTGTCGGCAAGGGTTTTGCTATCGGGTCAGCTGCATTAACTGCATTGGCTTTGTTTTCTGCTTTTGCAGCTGCGGCCCATTTAACAGTTATTGATTTATTGAATCCCCTGGTTGTTATCGGTTTGTTTATTGGTGGTTGTGTACCATTTTTAGTTGCGGCGATGACGATGGATTCAGTAGGTAAGGCTGCCCAGGATATGGTTGAAGAAGTTCGCCGTCAATTTCGGGAAATTCCTGGCTTGATGAGTGGTGAAGTTCCGCCTGATTCCAGTCGTTGTGTTGAAATATCAACTAAAGCTTCATTAAGAGAAATGATTTTACCTGGGTTGGTAACTGTATGCACCCCTGTGTTTGTCGGTTTTCTTATTAATAAACAAGCATTGGGTGGATTATTAGCGGGATCGCTAGTAGCCGGGGTGTTATTGGCATTGTTTATGGCAAATGCAGGTGGTGCCTGGGACAATGCGAAAAAACTAATTGAGGGTGGAGAATTTGGCGGCAAAGGCAGCGATGTTCACAAGGCCGCTGTTTGCGGTGATACCGTTGGCGATCCATTTAAAGATACCTCAGGGCCAACATTGAACATTGTCGTTAAGCTAATGTCGGTTGTTTCATTAGTGATTGCGCCATTACTATAATTTTTCCGGGAAACTAAAATATCTCTGTTAATACGATTTGGCAGGGATATTTTTTGAAATTATTTATGTTCTCTGGACACGACAAAATTCTTACAAAAGCGGTTTAAAGAGATAACT
>CAZGYJ010000076.1:0-6801 GCA_964530345.1 uncultured Methylomonas sp. | reverse complement strand
TTTATGTTCTCTGGACACGACAAAATTCTTACAAAAGCGGTTTAAAGAGATAACTGTTGACAGCAAGCGACTTGCTATCGCAATGATGCGATAGAGAGCTATATAGATGTATTGTCGCGTGTCTTGTAGTTCCAATAATTTATTTCTCCACTTCTTCAATTTTTTATGCGAATGGGTTTGATTTTTAACAAAAGTTTACTTGCTAATTTACTAGCCCTAGCTTTAGTTATTCTTGGATATTTTTGGCCAGTCTATTCGGGCTTATTGCAAACTATTGGTTTTTTTGCTTTATCCGGAGCAGTAACTAACTGGCTGGCAGTTTATATGTTGTTTGAAAAAGTGCCTTTGCTTTATGGCTCCGGGGTTATTCCAAATCGTTTCGAAGAATTTAAAGATTCCATCAAAACCTTAATGATGGAACAGTTTTTTACATTAAAAAATATTGAGCAATTTATCGAGACTGAAGAGCAGCAGGGAAGTAGTATGCTCAATTTGGAACTACTTCTGAATGCGGTTGATTATGATAAGGTCTATGAAGGGCTTGTGGCTGCGATTATGGAGTCCTCATTCGGCAGTATGTTGCAGATGATGGGCGGTGATGAAGCTCTAATCCCTTTAAAAGAACCATTTATACTAAAGATGAGAGCCATTTTGAAAGAAATGGTTGAATCTGATCGTTTCAAGGCGGCATTACAAAACGGTTTAAATGCACATAAGATCAGTGAGGATATTATTATCAACGTTGAGACAGTAATTGATAAGCGTTTGTCAGAATTGACGCCTCAGATGGTCAAAGAGATGGTTCAGAAGATTATTCGACAGCACCTTGGTTGGTTGGTCGTTTGGGGTGGTGTTTTCGGCGCCTTGATGGGAGCGGTTTATCATTTTGCGCAATGAGTAATACTGTAAAATTGCATTATCAGGAATTTGGTCAGAAAAATGAGCCTGCAATAGTAATTTTGCATGGCTTTTTTGCTTCTTCTCGTAATTGGAGGGCTATAGCAAAAAAACTGTCTGAGAGCTTTCACGTTTACGTACCGGATTTGCGTAATCATGGACAATCACCACATGTGCAAGAAATGAATTATCCTGCTATGGCAGCTGATGTTAAGTCATTTTTAATGGAACATAAAGTTAAAAAAGCGTGCCTGTTAGGACATAGTATGGGTGGGAAGGTCGCAATGTGGGCGGCTTTAAAAAATCCCGAACTTATTGATAAGCTTATTATTGTGGATATTGCACCAGTAAGCTACCGACATAGCTTTGAAAATATTATTCAGGCGCTGCAAAATCTACCTTTATCGCAAATAAATAATCGTAAGCAAGCGGATCAACTATTGTCAGAATCTATGCCAGATACAAATTTTCGGCAGTTTTTATTGCAGAATTTGATATTAAAAGATGGCGAATATGTGTGGCGGATTGATTTGGATGTTTTTAAAAAAGCGGCTCCTGCTATTATCGCTTTTCCCGATATACAGAATGTAAATGCTTTTTCTGGAGAAAGTTTATTTCTGGTTGGAGAGAAGTCTACACATGTTGAAAAAAAACATCATGAGGTGATATTCAAGCTTTTCCCAAATGCTATTATTAAAACCATTGCTGATGCTGGTCATTGGCTGCATGTTGAACAGCCGGAACATTTTCTCTCCATCTTGAGAAGTTTTCTTTCAGAGGGAAAGGGTAAAAAATGATTTTTTGGAGTAAGCTATTGGCTGATATGTCTGTTGTGAGCCGAATTATCAGTATTCATTGCTCCTGCATAATTAGCTGAATCGCTGAAACTGTTTGCATTGAAATCTTGGTCAAGTTCGCTATAACCACATACTGGACATTTCAAGACAGCGGACGGAGATTGATTCTCTTGTTGCCATTTTTTATATGTTGAAAATGGCATTAAATTTTGTGCATTAACCATTTCAATTTGACAGTATCTGCATTGATGTTTGCCGTGTCGTGAATTCATGGTAGATCCTCACTATAAACGCTGTTAAACAGCAATAAATATTGTATTGCTATAGCTATAGTATGGAACAACTATTCTTAATTTTGGCTTAATTCTCGGTCAATTTCTGCAATGTGTGAAACTGGTCTCTTTATTTTAGCGGTTTTTATAAAAACTCAAGCAAAATCAGTGTATTATAGTTTGTTTAGGTTTGTCAAAGTGTTAGCTGTTTTTTATAAAGTAGCTTTAGAAGTTAGTTGGTTTTAATCATTTATTTCCAATGTGATTGCAGTAATAAAATTTATCTTTCTTTAATAGGATATAAAATATATAATTGCAGGTTTACCTAGGCTTTTAGCCTAATCCTTGCTTTACTGTTGGTGTCAACAGAAGGCTACTAAACCAAAAGGAAAATTTATGAGGCATTACGAAATTGTATTTTTAGTCCATCCAGATCAAAGCTCCCTTGTGCCAGCAATGATTGATCGTTATCGTTCAATTATTGAAGAGGCTTCCGGCGTCATTCATCGACTTGAAGACTGGGGACGAAGACATTTAGCTTATCCAATCAATAAAATTCATAAGGCGCATTATGTGCTGATGAATATTGAATGTGATCAAGCAACTCTTGAAGAACTTCAAACTGTTTTTCGTTTTAATGATGCAGTGCTGCGAAACATGATTTTGCAGAAAAATGAGGCGATCACCGAACCTTCAAAAATTGCTGAGGCCACAGCTGCAGAAAATAAGACTGCTCCTGCAGTAGAAGAAGAAGTAGTAGCAGTTGAAAAAGTGGTGGAAGTCCCCGTTGCGAGTGAAGAAGTGACAGAAAAACAGTCGGTTAGCGAAGGCGATTCGAGTAAGGAAGCGCCTGGGGAAACTGACTAACATTAATTGATTTTCTATATTTGAGAGAGAAAAAATGGCAAGAAATATGAGTAGAAAACGGTTCGGACCCGGACCAATCGGTAATGAAATTGATTATAAGGATCTGGATTTGATCAGCGAATATATCAGTGACACCGGTAAGATTATTCCAAGCCGGGTCACCGGAACCTCAGCAAAACGACAAAGACAGCTAGCTACAGCTATTAAAAGGGCTCGCTATATTGCACTTTTACCGTTTTGTGATGCACATAAATAAACCAGATTAAACAACACATTAACGATGAAGTTTTTGGCAGAGTATATAATGCGGGGAAGATGGCAGGCAGCGATGGTTGCTTCCGCTCTTGCATTTCTGGCTTTGCTATTGCCGCCCGCCAGTTTATTGAGTTCTGCTGCTATAGCTTTGGTTACCTTAAGGCGTGGAGCTCATGACGGCGCATTTGTAATGTTGTCTGCTTGCGCCATTAGTGCGTTGATGAGCATTTTTTTACTGAACAATTATATGTTTGCGCTGGCATATAGCGTTGTACTATGGTTTCCAGTCTGGATTGTGGCAATTATTCTCCGGGAAAGCAGACGGCTTTCGCTGGTTTTGCAATTAACAGCCATTTTTGGTGCCATTGTAGTTGTTTTAGTCTATTTGTTTGTAAAGGAGCCTTCTGTTCTATGGAGTCAGATTTTAACTGCAGTTGTTGAGCCCATGACTTCACAACTGGAGAATTCTGAAATTGAGGTTCGGCAGGCTATCACAAATATGTCAAAGTTTATGACGGGCATGTTGATAACGGGGTATATTTCAGGTTTATTGTTTGGTTTGTTTATTGGCCGGTGGTGGCAGTCAGTTTTATATAATCCTGGTGGTTTCAGGCAAGAATATCTTGCGCTGAGTGCACATCCGGTTTTTGCTATAGTGAGTATTATTGTTTTGCTTTTAGCATTTTTTGGTTCTGGAACACTTTCTGAAGTTGCCTGGAATGTAGTTATTCCAATTTTCTTGTTTTATGTATTTATCGGTACTGCTATCGCCCATTCACTAATTGCTGTGATGAAAGCTAAAACCTATTTACTCCCCGTTTTTTATGTGTTGTTGTTTTTAATACCCCATGTTTTATTGCCAGTTGCCCTAATGGGTCTAAGTGATACTTGGCTAAATTTGCGTAATAAAACTTCAATGAATACGGGTGTCTAATGGCACCGGATTGTTCGGTATGAACCGAAAAAAATATGAGGATTTAAAAGATGGAAGTGATTCTTCTTGAAAAAATATCAAACCTGGGTGATCTGGGTGACAAAGTAACTATTAAGTCTGGTTATGGGCGAAATTATTTAGTACCTCAGGGGAAAGCAGTTCCTGCAACTCCGGAGAAACTTGCTGAATTTGAAAAGCGTCGAGCTGAACTCGAGAAAATTGCTGCTGAAAAACTTGCTATTGCTGAAAAGCGAGCCACAGATATTTCCAAGCTAGATGTTGTTATTGCTCAAAAAGCAGGTGAAGAAGGCAAGCTATTTGGCTCTGTTGGCACACAAAATATTGCCGACGCAATTACTGAGGCTGGATCTAAGGTTGAAAAACATGAAGTAAGGTTACCTGAAGGGGTGATTCGACATACCGGTGAGTATGAAATCACCATTCATCTGCATACTGATGTTAATGCGACCTTGCTTGTTAAAATAGTTGCAGAAGCATAACGAGTCATGATCATCGTAACCGGGGGCGCTGGTTTTATCGGCAGTAATTTGGTGCTTGGTTTAAATGCGCGTGGTTACGATGATATTCTGGTTGTTGACAATCTGACCGAAGGAATTAAGTATAAAAATTTGGTTGATTGTCAAATAGCTGATTATGTAGATAAACAGGCATTTATTACGAAATTGCTATCAGGTCAATTTAAACCTGAATCCATAAAAGCTATTTTTCATCAGGGAGCTTGTTCTACGACCACGGAGTGGGATGGACGATACATGATGGAGAACAATTATGACTATACAAAACAATTATTTCATTTTAGTCAGACTTACAAGATTCCTTTTATTTATGCTTCAAGTGCGGCCGTTTATGGAGGCAAAAAAGATTTTAAGGAATCCCCTGAATTTGAAGGGCCGCTAAATGTATACGGCTATTCCAAGTTCCAATTCGACCAATATTTGCGGCGTAATCTAGCAAATTTGACTTCGCAAGTTGTTGGCTTGCGGTATTTTAATGTTTATGGTCCTCGGGAAGCCCATAAAGGCAGCATGGCAAGTGTTGCATATCATCTAAATAACCAGTTGATTGAAAGCGGTAAGGTGAAGTTGTTCGAGGGCAGCGATGGCTACGCCAACGGCGAACAAGTCCGTGATTTTGTATATGTGGATGATGTGGTTGCAGTTAATCTGTGGTTTCTGGATCATCCTGAAATATCGGGTATTTTTAATGCTGGCACAGGAAAAAGCCAGTCTTTTAATGATGTGGCGAATGCCGTTATTGCATTCCATAAAAAAGGTGAAATTGAATACATTCCGTTTCCTGAGCATTTGAAAGGTTGTTACCAAAGTTATACTGAAGCCAACCTGGAAAAACTCAGAACAGTTGGATGTGATATCCAGTTTAAATCGGTTGAAGAGGGTGTTCAGTTATATCTGGAATGGCTGAATCATTAAACATCCTTTTTTAGGGACTCTTTTTTCTTCAAATTAATTTCTCTTTCAGGTTATGCGAATTCTTTATAGTAGCCTGTTTTATTTACTCCTCCCTTTTATTTTTCTTCGTTTGCTTTGGCGTGGAATCAAAGCACCCGCTTATCGAAAACGCTGGCATGAACGATTAGCATTTTATTCAAAATCAACAAATCCAGGCGTTGTCTGGTTTCATGCCGTATCTGTTGGCGAGGCGGAGTCAGTTTTTCAGTTAGTAAAGTGTTATCAAAATATCCATCCGAATGATACTGTGTTGATTACAACAACAACTCCCACTGGTTCCGCAAGAGTAAAAGATGTCATGGGAGAAAAGGTAGAGCACGTTTTTTTGCCCTATGATACACCGGATGCCATAAGCCGTTTTATTAACCATTTTCGCCCTAAAATCGGGGTGATTATGGAGACTGAGATCTGGCCGAATTTATTTCATCACTGTGGCAAAAATAAAATTCCACTGCTTATTGTTAATGCTAGACTTTCAGAAAACTCAGAGCGTGGGTATCAAAAATTGCATAGTTTCTTTTCCAGAATTTTAGCTAATGTCAATGTGATTTCGACTCAAAGCAATACTGATAAAAATCGTTTTGTCCGAATTGGTGCAAATCCGGAAAAGGTGGTGACAACTGGGAATATCAAATTTGATCTGGAAATTCCTGTTGATTTGATTGAAAAGGGCAAGAATATTAAAAAAAACATATTTAATGGCCGTCAAGTATGGATTATTGCCAGTACTCATAAAAATGAAGAACAACATTTTCTGAATATCTATAAACGTATCAAAAGAGATTATCCAGCTTTGCTTCTGCTGATTGTCCCCAGGCACCCGGAAAGATTTAATGAAGTGGCAAAACTCTGTGAAGCTAATCAGCTTAAGATTGTAAGACGGAGTCACAAAAAGGACTGTTCAGCAAATACTGATGTATATCTTGCCGACACCATGGGCGAATTAAAAATGCTTTATGCTGCTGCAGACGTTGCATTCGTCGGTGGCAGTATGGTTCCTGTTGGCGGCCATAATGTTCTGGAGCCGGCAGTCATTGGTGTGCCTGTTATGTTTGGACCCTATATGGCCAATTTCAAAGAAATCAGTAAGGGTCTTTTATCTTTGCATGCGGCAGTTCAATGCAATAACCCTGAAGAAATTGAAAAAAATCTGGTTAAACTGATTGGCGAAAATACATTTCGCCAAAAAATGACTGAGCAGGCGAAAAAATTTGTGCAAGCTAATAGTGGCGCAACTCAAAAAAATTTGCAATTAATCGAAAAACAGCTTTAGGAACATGCATGTAATA
>CAZGYJ010000075.1:0-14318 GCA_964530345.1 uncultured Methylomonas sp. | reverse complement strand
AACAACTGGCTTGTCTTTTTATCCGTCTTCTGCGTTGTAAAAATAGTTACATAGCCGGCTATGCGCCTATTTCTACGCCTTGAATACGAATAAAAATTCTGCACCAGTTGCCAAACTTATTCCGTGCTCGTTCCTAAATGAAGGGTATTCGCTGTTAAAAATAAATAAACTTCCAAAATTTTTCAGCCAATTCACCACTACAATCAAATTCTGTTTGAAAACCATTTTTTGAAAATTTCAAGTCAGTAAACTTTGTAGTAATCTTGCTTTGCAGTTTGCCAGACCTGGTATGTCATCGTACAAGTAGCATAAAGAGAGATTAAATCTAAAGGAACCCCCACACCAGCCACATCAATTTCCAGAAAAAGCATAATAACCAAAGTCCAAACCGAATTGTAAACCAAACTAGCTAATACTAATGCGGTATAGAGGTAATCTGAACCCTTGGTGACGGGTTTGTCCTTATAAACTTTGTAACCAATATGAATAATTACAACTCCGGCAATGGCATCCAAAATGGTAAAAATAAATGGCCCAGTATCCCAGATATAATAGATGATCACACTCCATAGAACAGAATACTCCAGGCCAAAAATCATGATAAATTTTTTAAATTTATCCATTGTTATACTTTCTCATTGTCCTGCTTACCTTTAAAACTATTATTTTCTGATTTCACTGAGTATTTCACCATTATTATTCACTGTCACTGCCAAAATATTACCTGAAACCATAAGATCAATATCGTATTCCTCTCCATATCGATTAGGGTTATTGATCATTTTTACGGCCAAAAGTTTGTAGTTTGGATACGTGGATTGCAAACTTTTAACTGCTTGATCAGAAATGATATTAAAAGAATGTTTTTCCACAATAATAATATTAGTAAATAACTGACCATTTGGCTTGAATAATTCCCCCATTTCTTCTTCGTAAGGCGTATTATTTTGATCGACTTTACTTTCCTTAAAGGTCACTTGATAAAAAGGTTGTCCGAAATGGGTTTTCTGTTGAACAGAAACAGCCTTTGCTTTAGGATGTGTTTTGTGCATATAGACCAAGGCTTTTTGCGGTAAATCTTGCATGCTGATAACTTCTGCATTGACTGATAAAGATGTTGAAGTCAAAATTAGCCACATTATTCCAATCATATTTTTTTGCATCATTATATTTTCCTCGAAAATAGACATAAAAATTGATACTTGCTTGTTATTGCGCACAGTATCGGTTTTGTTGGATGGATTCACACACGATCCAATAATTTCAAACCAGGCGGTAAAGATTCACCGAAAATCTGCTTTTCTTGCTGCTCGTCCAGTTCAGTTATTTTTGTAATCATATTTATCCAGGAAGCAGGAGACTTGCTGGATTTCAGTTTTTCCACAACTTTTTCACGAAGTTCAGTATTCACATCCCTGCTGCGATCTCCAGTCATGCGTGTCATCAAAGTTGCGGCAAAACCAGCCTGGGGTATTTTTTTCCAATCAACAGTCAAACATTGTTGCAGCCATGATTCAAGCTGACCAGGCGGAATCACAAAATGGTCGCTACCATGAAATAAAATCCTGGAACCAATACGGCCTAATGCCCACCAACTTTGGACTGATTCACTGGGTTTTTTCAGGCGTTTTAATAACCATTCACCCAGTTGGATTTTATTATCAACAGAAAGTCGCTCCAACGCACCTGATAATCGAACCATCTCATCATAACTACGTAATTTACTCTGTTTGGCAATATTTCCCTGTCTTGCCGAAGCTGGATTGATATATTTTGCCAGATCAGAAAAAATTTTTTCCTGGGCTATGGTATCCAGTCCACCAGCAATTCGTCGCCATAAAGTCCACCATTCAGTCCAGTTTTGTGTTTCCGTTACAAACTGAATGCCATTTGGATATATTTTCCATAATTGTTCAACGCGCCAGTCATCCAGTTGATAACCGAACCCGGGTCTAAGACAAAAGCCGGATAAATTCAGCCATACCCGTTCATGACTAACAGAGCGACGCCGATTTTTCATGGTTTCAAGTAATAATGAAAATAATTCGCGCAACAAAAGTGTGTGCCACTCGCTGCGAGACCCAAGAATCTTTTCCAGATCGTTGCGCAAGCTTTTTACGGCTTTCGGATTAACAGACCTTGATTTGCCACCAAAAATTTCCAGAATTTTCTCAGCAGCCTGGTTAAAATTATCAGGCAGTCCTTTTCGTTGAATCGACTTGCTTTTACGCCGTATCTCAAATTCAACATCCCAGCGCCTCCCAGGATTATCCACAGCAACACACTGAATTTTCAGAGTGCCCACTTCTGTTAATGTGATCGCCAATTTAACAACAACTTCATTGGAACTTGCGTTATCACTCCGATCAAGGGTGACGGCTAAAGGAGGTAAATCATGAAACCGATCATCAATTTCATCAACAAGTTCTCCTGCTTTAAACTCGTTATCGCCTGTTAATGAAGCCAGGTGAAAACGTACTGGCTGACCCAATCTAAGCGCAAATTTCTGATTTTCAAGAATAACCTCATCACCTTCCTCCGTTCCCTGCGGCAAAATACAAATGGCTTGCCGTGATTGTTTTTGATCAGAATCAATCAGCAAAAAATAACTGCGTGATGCCCCACCGCCAATTCTGATTTGTTTTCCCTGCCGGGCAATAGCGTAACTGACTGCACCGAATGCCACAGCCAATTCCGGATGAGTATTGTCCAGATGTTTAACTGGCTTTTCGCTCCAAGTGGTCAACAGATCCATGACTCGTTGACTAATCGCTTGGCTGCGAAATACCCCACCATTAAATAAAACCGCATCAGGAACACCATGCTCTTCGCCAGTTGCCTCTTTAGCAGCCTGTTTGTACATATCCAAAAAAGCGGCAATATGTTTACTGACTGCTGGATCAGCTGCATAAGGCAAGCCAAATTCCACCACACCGCTACGTTTCTTATCTGGGAATTGATCAAGTTTTGATAAAGGAAAAAACCCGTCCAACGCAATTTCATTAACTTCTTGTCTTGTTAATTCAACTGAGCGGGTGCCGCCAATCAGTTTTGAACCTCCTCCCAAAAGCGTAACCGCAAATTTATCCGGAGCATTATTACCAAGCAACTGTTCCTTGCAAACCCGGCATTGGTCAATAAGTTGCGACAATTGTCCTACCGTTAATCGTTTACTTTCAGAGTTAAGATTTTTTTCAACGCGATGCGCTAAGGTCAAATCAATATTATCACCCCCTAGCATTAAGTGATCACCCACCCCAATTCGCGTCAATTTCGGTTCTGGATCTCCTGCCTCAACTTTGATTAAGGTCAAATCAGTGGTGCCGCCCCCGACATCACAAACCAACAACAAATGAACATCCTGAAGCGCCTGTTGAAGATTATGTTGATGGCGACTCAGCCAGTCATAACACACAGCCTGGGGTTCTTCTAATAAACGCAAATTTGCAATGCCTGCAATTCGCGCTGCATCCAGAGTCAATGCTCGTGCCGCCTCATCGAAAGAAGCAGGAACGGTAATGACAACATTCTGATTCTCCAGCAAAGCATTGGAAAATTTTTGATTCCAGACAGCACGAACATGGGCCAAATAGCTGGCACTGGCATCAAGCGGCGAAATCTTGGCTACGTCATCAGCGCTGCCCCAAGGTAAAATCGGAGCAGTTTGATCAATAGAAGGGTGCGATAACCAACTTTTGGCGCTGGTCACCATGCGTCCCTGCGTTTTTGCTCCTAATATTCTGGCCGCTTCTCCAATCACTGCTGCATCGCCAGATGGTGAATAGGCAATATCAGAATCAGCCATTTCTCCTTCAGCAGGATGATAGCGAACCGAAGGCAACAAATCCCTGGCCGCCACTTCCCCCGGCGCGACCAGTTGATCAATTTGAAAAAGCTTGATTTGTTGATCTGACGGGTCGGCGCTAGCATAGGCAACAACGGTATGAGTTGTTCCCAAATCAATACCGACCAGGTATTGTGGCTTTTGGTTTTGCACGTTTTATTACTGGAATTTATTGCTGATGGACTTCTGTTTCTGAAGATTCAGAATCGGCTTCGCCTGCTCGAACATCAAATTCAATTTTCCAGCGGTTACCATCCTGAGTCGACACAGCTTGTAACTCTAGCGTTCCCACTTCAGTGACTGCAGCGCACAAATGCACGGGAATCACTTCTCCAGGCGTATGATTTTCAACAGGCAGGGTAATTTCAATTTCATCCAGTTCTTCAAGCTCGCCCTCTGGCCAATGTTCAAGTCTTGCTCCGACCTGATCATCACGACGAACGGTGGAACTAAAAAAACGGAATCTGACCGGCTCGCCAATGACCAAACCGAATTCATCGCCCGCCAATTCTTGCTCTGTTCCTTCTTCCATACCAAAAGGAGCAATACACAGCGCCTGCAATTCAGGCATCATTCCAGGTACAGCAGGCATTGTACTTTCAATACCCACATAATAAGCAGCGGCGGTTCCGCCTTTAATACGAACCCCCTGACCTTTTCTGACGAATCCATAATAGGCCGCACCACGCGCGACAGCCAGATCCAGATCAGCGCCTTCCAATAATCTTGCCTCAGCTGCATCTTCCCCTGTCAACCATGAATTGAGCACCTCCATCAATCGCTGGCCCAATAACTCAGATTTCAATACACCGCCGTTAAATAGCACGGCCGAAGGATGTAAAAAACTGGCATTTTCAGGTAGTGAAATGTCTGACATTTCTTCAGTCGCAGCAACCTGTTTACTCAAAAATGCCGCCAAATGACGAGTAATTCCAGCATCTTGCGCATAAGGCAAACCAACAGTTCTTAAACCGGTTCTGGCATTACTAACAGGATGTTCAGACACAGGAATTTTCGGAAAAAAGCCTTCAACCAGTACCCGGTTGACTTCCTCACGGGTTAATTCAGTACGAAGTGTTCCGCCGATTAACGATGACCCGCGGTTAGGAACCACTAACGGGATATTATCCGCTTCCGGGTCACTGAGGATTTTTTCTTTGGCATCACGGCAACCATGCATCAACGCCTGAATTTGCCAGGGTTCCAGGCGTTTACCATCCTGTTCCAATTTTGCTTTAACGGCGTAAGCCAATGCCAGATCCATATTATCGCCACCCAGCAAAATATGATCGCCAACAGCAATTCGCGTCAATTCCAGATTGCCACCCTGTTCAGTGACTGCAATCAAGGATAAATCCGTCGTGCCACCACCAATATCGATAACCAGAATGACATCGCCCACTTTAACCTGATCGCGCCATTCACCCTGAGTTCTTTCAATCCAGCTATACAATGCAGATTGTGGCTCTTCCAACAAAATAGCCTGCTGTAAACCTAAACTTTTAGCCGCATCAACAGTCAGTTCTCGCGCAGCTGGATCAAATGAGGCCGGTACTGTAATTGTTACATCCTGTTGATTTAACGGAGCATCAGAATATTGATTGTTCCAGGCATTTAACAAGTGTTCCAGATAAGCACAAGTTGCCTGAAAGGGTGAAATTCGTTCCACTTCATCAGGCGCTTCAGCCGGCAATATCGGGGCTTTACAGTCTACTCCGGCGTGGCATAACCAGCTTTTGGCGCTGGATACTAATCTGATTGGTGTTTTACTACCCAGATTTCTGGCAATTTCCCCGACAAGATGTTCGGGATGCGGATTCCAGGGTAAAGCAATTTCTCCTTCAGAAATTTCCGCCTCATGCGGCTGATACAAAAATGACGGTAACTGCGATTTTTCTTCAACCGTACCCGGCGCAGTCAATTGTGGTATTGGTAGAACTTCCTGAAAAATTTCGGTTTCTTCAGATTGATTCATATCAACCCAGGACAGCACACAATGGGTTGTTCCCAAATCGATACCGACCGAAAAAGCCGGTTCTGCGTTATCAGACCCGTTATCTTGGGTAACTGAATCAGCTTCACTCATAATTCAACCTCGGCAGGTGCAACAACACTTGGATTATGATGTTCAGTCAATTTTGGCAATTTCACTTCGGTAGCTTGCCAGCCCTTATGTATCAGTGCGCCAGTAAAAGGCGGCTCACCAACGATATTACCTGTCAAACGTACTGCTGAAGCATCAAACCCTTTATTCAAAGTAATTTTATTACCTTCCTGTTCAGTACGGATAGGTTTTAAATCAAAATGTTCATTAATCACTTTACGACAACCTGCATGAACAACACGCGCTGCGGCGCCCACTTCACTATCGCTATAATTCGAAACGTCTTCTTTAATAAAATCAATGAAACGCGCTTCTTTTTGTAACAGTCCCAAAAGTTGTAATGCTGAATCCGTTGTTGATTCCTTCAACACCACTGGTTCTGGCGCAGGTGCAGGAACTTCAACTTCGACGATCTTCTCAACTTCAACAATTTTTTCGATAATTTTGGGTTCAGGCTCCGCTACGGGTGTAGCTGCAATTAATGCCTGCTGCTTGGCTCTTCGTGAGGCTCCTGCCAACATTGCCAGCAGTAAAATAATCAGCAACAACGCAAGCACAAAAACAATACCTGCCAAAATTGCGTGATACAAATCAAACGTGGTCGGAATCAGGGATAAATCGATATTATAATGAGTATTCATTGGCCATCCTGTTGTTAATTATTATTTTCTTGATGCAGCAATCAGCATCATTTCTTTCAATACCTTACGCGCTGTTTGGGTTCGGGTCATTTTCATATAACGATCAGCGCTTTTCTCTGGCACTTTTTCCTTTATAAAAGTTTCGCGCACATTGGCCAGGGATTTTTCGCATTGTTTCAAAATTTCATCAGTCAGCTTTCTGGTGTCCATTTTCACCTTTAAGCGTTTTTTGACTTCATTGGTAATACATGTCATATATTTATATTTTGACTTCTGGATATTGGCAATGGTTTCATCCGTCAGGGTTGTCGCCTGCCACTCCTCTCCTGATTTATCGGCAGCCAAAGCCTGTAAGGAAACAGCAAAAAAAATCAGTAACAGATACTTTCTCATAGAACTCTCCGGTGAGAACAGAAATAAACAGCAATTTTACGCGATCTGAGGGTATTGGACAATAAATCCGGCAACGTGTGGCTTCTTCCCGAATGATTAAATATTCAGCATAACTTTTTGTATTTTTTCAAGAATAATACAGTCATTAACAAACTCCTGATGACCATAAAACAAGTAAAAGCCAGCCATAAACCATGATTTTGCAAGGACAAATTAAAATAATAAACAGGTAAATAGCAGCCGAGTACTGAAAAAACCATAATATCGCGCATTTGCTTCGACAATGTTGCTCCAACAAAAATCCCGTCAAATAAAAAACTCAGGAAAGAAATCAATGGCAATGCCAGAAGCCAGGGAAGATACTCCAGAGCTGTGTTTCCGACTGATTGCAGATTTGTCAGCAAGTTGATAATGTCCTTGCCAAAGAAAAAATAAATCGTTGAAAAAACAATAGCGATCAGTAACGACCAAAATCCCGTGGTCAACACGGCTTGTTTCAGCAACAGTTTATTTTTCTTGCCGATTGCCCTGCCAGTAAGGACTTCCGCTGCGTTGGCCAGGCCGTCCAGAGTATAGGCCAGAAAAGTCTGAAAATGCAGCAACACTGTGTTGGCAGCAAGAATAATTTCGCCAAATCGTGCACTTTGTGTGGTAAAAAAAGCAAACGCAAAAATCAGGCATAAAGTTCTGATAAACAGATTCTGATTAATATACAGCATGGCTTTTAATTTTTTAAACTGAAAAACTTCCGGCCAAACCGGTCTACGCATCAAGAATTGCTTATTCCTCAACAACAAAATAATGGCTAAAACCAGTCCGATATATTCAGCACAAACGGAAGCCAATGCGACGCCTTCAACAGCCCATTTGAATTTAACCACAAACAGCAAATCCAGCGCGATATTGCCAAGATTCGTGGTAATCACTATGGCTAGTGGCGCTTTTACATTCTGCAAACCCAAAAGCCAGCCCGAGATTGCATATAAACTAAGTGTGGCAGGTGCGCTCCATATTCGGATATCAAAATATTGCAATCCCAGATTTTCAATTTCCGGACTACTTTGGATAAGAAAAAAACCAAACTGCCCAATAACTTTTTGAGAAAGCAAAATCAGAAAACTGATCAGCCCGCTGATTAACAAAGCCCGCCATAGTATGGCTCTTATTTCAGGCACATTATTCTGGCCAAATGCCTGAGCCGTCAATCCAGTGGTTCCCATGCGCAAAAACCCGAAGCCCCAAAAAAGAAAATCAAAAATCATCCCGCCGATTGCAACAGCGCCAAGATACAAAGGGGATGACAAATGCCCCATCATCGCGGTATCCACCAAGCCCAAAACCGGCGTGGAAATATTCGCAATAATCATGGGTAAGGCGAGTTGCCAGGTTTGTCGATGATTAAACATCTATACTTTGAATTGTTAGGAACGTAGAATTTTAATATGAATTTTGAGCTAAAGCTTCAAAGTCTTGAAAAGCCTTCTCCAAAGGGAGAAATAAAAAGCTCTCAACCCTGTTCAAACAGGGTGACTGGGCTTGAATGTTCGATTAGAATTTATCACATGTACAAATATAACGGTTTATTAGTCCACCAAAGTCAGGATGAACAAGGCATTCTGGAGGTCATTGAAGAAAAAGGGGTTCGCTCCCTGCATTTTGGCTCCAGTCCAAAACAAAGCAGTATGCTGGTTGATGAACCGAACCGCTTATATTCGCCCTATGCCAGAGCCATGATGGCCTGGCAGCTTTTCAAGGATAACCCTGATAAACTGTTAATGATTGGCCTGGGCGGCGGTATTCTAACAAAATATTATTTATACCATTTCCCTGAATGCCGCATTAAAGCGGTTGAGTATCGAAAAACTGTGGTCAAAATAGCCAGAAGCCATTTTGGTTTACCACTGGATCCGAGATTAAAAATCGTTATTGACGATGGCGGTCAATATATCCGAAAACAGGCTCGAAAACAGATTGATCACCACGACCTGTTGATTGTCGATGCATTCGATCAGGAAGGCCTGGCGGAACCGGTCAAGCAACAAGCATTTTTTGATGACTGTAAAAGTTTGTTAACCGATGATGGCATTTTAATCGTTAATCTTTGGAGTACCGATAAATCCTTGTTCGAGGAAATTGCCTGGTATCTTGGCCGAAGTTTTGACTGGCGGGTACTTTTTTTACCTGTCAGAAAAAGAGGCAATGTCATTGCTTTTGCTTTTTCCGAAAAAATGCCGCAAATCACCCTCAAGCAATTAAAATCCCGGGCCGAACACCTGAAAAATCAGTATCAGATCGAATTTCCCGGCTTTATTCGGGATTTTAAAAAACATAACCGGGAGATTTTTAAAAAGACCATTCGTTAAATACGATTTATCAATCTATTTCCCGAATCAAATCAAGCATATCTTCGACTGACATTTTGCCGCTGACATCGCCGCCCTCCAGCAAGCTATTTGCCAAATCGCGTTTGTGTCGATGTAAATCAACAATTTTGTCTTCGATAGTATCTTTGGCAACCAAACGATAAATGGTAACAGGTCTTTTTTGGCCGATCCGATGCGCTCGGTCAGAAGCCTGATCTTCCACGGCAGGATTCCACCAGGGGTCCATGTGTACAACATAATCAGCCGCAGTCAAATTAAGTCCGGCGCCGCCTGCTTTCAAACTGATTAAAAAAACATCGCCTTCACCCGATTGAAATGCGTTAACCGCTGTCTTCCTTTTTTTCATGGAGGTCGAACCATCCAGATATTGATAGCTGATGCCTTTTTTATCCAGTAATTCGCGAATCAAAGCTAAATGTGAGACAAATTGACTGAATACCAAAGCTTTGTGGCGATTGGCAATGAGTTCTTCAACCAGCTCGTCAAAAGCTTGCAGTTTGGAGCTGCTGATATCGGTTTCCTCCATAATCAGTCGGGGATGACAACATGCTCTGCGCAGTTTCATAATTTCCGCCAATACCTGAAGATGTTTTTGTCCTGGTGGCGCTGCTTGCTGCTGAACTTCTTCCATGGTCTGCATGGCGTGTTGGCGTAATGCTTCATACAGGGTACGTTCTTCAGCGCTCAGTTCAATATGTAAAGTTATTTCAGTTCGGGCTGGCAGTTCTGTTAGCACATCATTTTTCAGACGCCTTAAAATAAAAGGCTGGATCAATTTTTTCAGGCGTTGCTGGGTTCCATAATCTTTTTGATTTTCAATTTGCTGGGCAAAGCGCTCGTTGAACTTTTTTATTGATCCCAGTAACCCGGGATTAATAAAATTAAACAAATTCCATAATTCCCCTAAATGATTTTCAATCGGGGTGCCAGTGGTGATTAATTTAAAATCTCCCTGCAACGACATAGCCGCCTTGGATCGTTGGGTTTGTGGATTTTTTATCGCCTGGGCTTCATCCGCAACAATAGTGTGCCATTGTTTTTCAATCAGCTTTTCCGCCTCAGTTTGTAATAATCCGTAACTGCAAACAATCACATCAAAGGCATCTGCCTGATCGAGTGTTTGCTGACGATCACCTTTGCCAAAATAATAGGCATTGAGTGTTGGCGCAAAGCGTTGAATTTCTTCCAGCCAATTATTACAAACCGATGTCGGCGCCAAAATAAGCGTCGGACCATGTTCTGCCCGTAATAACATCAAAGCCAAAGATTGAATGGTTTTCCCCAAACCCATATCATCAGCCAGACAGGCCCCGGCTCCCAGATGAGCTAATTTTGCCATCCATTGGTAGCCTTGTAATTGATAATCGCGTAACTCTCCCTGCAAGGTAGAAGGGACTTCAGGCTCAAAATCTTTTGCCAGCGCCAATTTTTTCAATTGTTCACGCCAATGCTTGCCAGCCTTGACATTCATGCCTTCAGTAATGTCATCCAGCGCTTGAGCCGCCAAAGCATGGAAACGAAAATCCTTGCCATTTATTTCGCCCAATCCGGATAAATCATCCAGTCTTTGTCGTAATTCCTGGGTAAGCGCGATGATTTGCCCATCATCAAGCTTCAGAAATCGCCCCGGGGAAGCGCTCAATAAACCGATCAGATTTTGCATTTCCAAAATCTGACTATCATCAATCTTTATCTCACCAGAAACACTAAACCAGTCTTTTTCCTTGCGCACATTAAACTGTACCTGGGAAAATCCGGTTTCTCTGCTGACCCTGATCGCCTTGCCCTTGGGCCATTCCAGCACCGCAAAATCCCCTAAACCTTGCAGTTGCAACAAGGCTTCCAGCGCCATTTCCGCATCATCCAACTGCCATCGGGCATCAGTAACATGGTAAAGCGCCGGACAAGACTCCAAAACCTGTTCCAGATATTGTTGCTCAAGATCAAAATTACGACTGGTTTGTAACTGTTTATCATTGATTTCAGCCAGTACTGTTGATCCGCCAACGCCAGGTTTATAAACTGGCCCGCCATCAGTAAAAGGCTGAACAAAAATTTCAATCTGAATCCCATCTCCAATGGGTTGTAGGTGAATATGCAGCCTGCTGTCTGCTTCCACCATCTCTGCCAAACTGGACTGACCGCCGATGTCTGAATGAACAGTCAGCATTGATGCAATCGCCGAGATTGAATCAATCACCTGCTGCTTGGCTTTTTTGGGTACCAGCAAACCTTCCGGTCCCAAAATATCAGCAACCTGGTGGTGCTCAGGCTCCACCTGATAAACAACGATATCATCATTGGCAGTTTTTTCCGCAACGACATCTGATTGATAAGGATAAGGCGTCAAAGCAATCAGCAATTTATCCTGTTGCTCGGACACCGCCAGCTGGATTTGAGATTTGGTCACAGAAACCGGCTTGTTGTACTGTGGAGCGTCCTCCCAGAAAATATGAGGATGACCAATCGCTTCAAAAATAGCTCTGTCATTTAACTGGAAAATTTCTCGTGGCCGATAACCGGAATAGCCGTATTCATATTTCGTTTCAATACAACGACAAATACGACGATCATGCTCGGTCAAATACGGAAAGCTGTCGTTTTCATCATGCAAACGCTTGAGAGCAACCGGCCGTCCCCGTGTCCATCGACCATTTTTTCCTAATCGTTGTTCTTTGGCGGTCAAACTAATTCCATGATCTCCAATCGTCCTGGCTGTCCAGATTAACCTTGAGTTCTGATCGCCTGATAAATTATTTTTCTCCCCTGCTCCCCGCTTTCCAATTCGGGACAAGGCATTCAGGGAACGATGCCAATTTTCCAGATGAGGCAACAAATCCAAAATAGCTATGAAAGGAGACTGGCTGTATTTTTCAGCAATTTTCTCGATTTTTTTGTCAGCGACCGATAACCGGATCAATAAGGATGAAGAAACCGCAGCGAACCAGAAATAATCTTTTTTATCAGCTTCCAGACAAAAATTTTTTAAATCTTCGAAACTTTCGGTGTCCTCTTTAATCATTTCAATTTCACCTAGCCAGTACAGCAATAACAAATTTAATAACTGGTCATAAGCAAGGTTGTAATACCGAAACAGCAAGTAACACTCTCCATCCTGCGCTTTTTTTATTGACTCATGAACATCCAGGCCAATCAATAATCTTGCTTCTGCCAGATGACACTCACTTGACGCCTCTTGATTTTTTGTCGAAATTTTTAATTGCTTTCTAAGGGTAATCAAATTATCCTGTTTTTGATTATAGAGCAGTGACAAATTCAGAATATGTCCGAGAATACCGGGTATAAAAACATTTCGTTTACGGGTTCGTTTTTTGATGAGTTTTAATACTGTTTCGTAAATCAACCAGGTCTCTTCATGACGATTTTGCATAAAACGTAAAACACCCAGCAAAATCAAACCTTGTTCCGAATCATCCTGCTCCAGCAAATCTTCAAGACCTTCAAGGTCGCCTCGCAACAAGTGTATCTTGACATACTGATGAACAAATTCCCTGGGCATGTTATCAGGCTGCCTGGACACAATTTCATTCATCAATTGATACTGAAAATGACAATCTTCAAGTGTGGGTATTTTGACTGTCTGATAAGATTGCAAAATTGAAAGGCGCATACCAACCGGCAAGGCATCAAACCACTCACGATCAAAATGAGTGAACACTATATCTTCTAAAGCGTCGGGAAATTCGTCATGGAATAGTCTTTCAAAGTTTTTCAGACATGAAATAAATTGTTGTTCTTTCCGTTGATATAAATAGATGCGTAACAGTTTAATATAATTCAGGTGCATCAAATGATAACTGAGATGGGAATTATTACGCAAAAGATCCGGAACCAGCTTTTCAAAGAACCCTGGCTTTGCAACCGCCTTCTTGATTAATGGTTCTGAAATTTCCCTTGCACAAATCCAGCCCGCATTGGTTGTTTCAATAAGTTCCAGCTCTTCCAGTTTGTGCCGTAGTGGCCTGGCAATTATGTTGGCAACAGCGGGCTGTACACACCCTGTGCTTTTAAGAAGATCGTGTAACCGTGTTTGCCCGATTGGACAATAGATAACAGACAAGGCAAGTAAAACATCTTGCTCACCAGTTGATAATTTATCAAAGCGAGCCAGTAACTTTTTTTCCATCAATAGAAATTTTCGAGAAGTTTTAACTTTAATAATGAGAGCAAAAGATTATCTCACATCAGCAACTGGCGCTGCAAAAGCAATCAAAAAAATCAGCTTATTATTCCTATTTTTTTCTGTTAAATATGAATTAAGAGCTTAAAGCTTTACAGTCTTGAAAAGCCTTCCCCAGAGGGAGAAGGTTGGTTGAGGCAGAAATAAAAAGATTCCAACCCTATGAATGATAGGAAAAAAAATTAGCTCTTATTTCACATTTAAACAAAGTATTGGTTGGGATAGCGGTAACGTAACCCAACATTTTCTATAGTTGTCGGGTTACGCTGACGCTAACCCGGCCTACAAAATTACTCAAAAAGGCAAGAGGTCGCACAGGAAACGAGGAGAAATACACCAAGGCAGAGCAGTCTTAATACCTTCTCAAACAGGCATTGGGTCGTACACCAATACGTCTCGTCATGTGGCGAAGCTGGAGGGTCTTAATACCTTCTCAAACAGGCAATGGGTCGTACAATCATTCGTCGCCTTACCGACCTGTCCTCTGCGTCTTAATACCTTCTCAAACAGGCAATGGGTCGTACTCATAGCGTTCTTGAAGCGAGGGAGGAAGAAAAAGTCTTAATACCTTCTCAAACAGGCAATGGGTCGTACGCTTTTGAATTGATTGAGCTGTCGTTTTCTTGGGTCTTAATACCTTCTCAAACAGGCAATGGGTCGTACAGTAACTATTGAGGCTATAAACAAGTCTCTTTCGTCTTAATACCTTCTCAAACAGGCAATGGGTCGTACCCTGACACTTTTAAAATTC
>CAZGYJ010000074.1:0-14524 GCA_964530345.1 uncultured Methylomonas sp. | reverse complement strand
TAAAGATGCCATTACAAATTAGCTTGATAATGTATCCATTAAGTCAATCATAAATTCCATTTCTTCTTCATTTACAATCTGCCATTGATCAAAACCCAAACTTTCTAAAACGGCTTTTCCTTTCTCATTACCTGCCATTTCAACCAATGCTTCTTGGAATAACCGGTGCTTTTCCAATAATTTTGGGCCAATCATTAATGAATGATGGATGATGTCAATTTGACTACGCACTAAAATCCGTAACTGTTTTTTCACCATATTAGACAAATCATCATACGCTTCTGCAAAAAAAATTCCTGCATTTGCAGAACCCTGAATTAATTGTTTGGCAACCAGGATATAATTTTCACAAGCAAGCAATTCAACATTTGACTTATCAAGCTCTGCCGGTTCCAGCAGGATCAACCCCATCATGAATATGTCAGGGTCATCTGTTGTTGCGATACTAGAACCAGGTTGTAGATCGGTGATTTGTTTATACTTGCTGCTCGTATGAACAGCGATAATGGCTTCGTCAGAATAACCATCGGGTTTGACCAAAGGTTTAAACCCTTTATGCCGAACCAGCATAGCTGCATCGAAAGGGTTTGCATAAATCAAATCTATGCAATCATTTTCAATCGCCTCACGCTGCAATTCAAAATTGTCATAAAAAACCAAACGAATTGGTTCATTGGTAATTTTTTGCAACCATGTATTAAAAATATACCATCCAGAAAGATGGTCTGGGGAAAAATCTGGGCTGATTGTGAAAAAATTAGTCATTAGACTGTAACCTCATTGACTAACTTTACAACAACCTAGATAGTAAATTCAAAAAAATTGGTAACTATTCAGCGTATTTAATTTAACTAATTTTTTAAATATCAGTAGCTTATGGAAGAAGTGTATGTGTCATGGATGACACAATCAAGCCTACACGGACGTATTTACGGCGTCTTCTGGAATAAGTTACTGATATTGAAACTATAAATACACTGAGTAGTTACAAAAATTGTTTAATTGAGTGTCGAATATAGATCGATGCTCTCTTTGATCTTGTTCCTTGATGGCTTTCTTCGAACAGAAGTATAACCAACGGCCTTACCATTTCTAACATTTGGAATTACCACAGCTTTTACCCAATAGTAAGCACCATCTTTTCGTAAATTTTTAACATAGCCTTGCCATTTACATTGGTTGCGTATGGTATCCCATAAATCCTTGAACGCTGCCGATGGCATGTCAGGATGCCGAAGTATTGAATGAGGAGCACCGATTAATTCATCTTTTGTATATCCAGACATTTCTACAAAAGATGAATTAACATGCGTAATGATCCCCGCCAGGTCAGTCCTGGACACAATTAATTTACCTTCGGGGTATGGTATTTCCTGTTCAGTATAAAAAACTGTTCTTTTAATATCACCATGCAGTGTTAAGACAGACTTTTCATAATCACCAACAACATCGTCAGGATTCATATCTTTTAGCATGGGGCTTCTTTCATTAAATCATTTCTGCAATTTGCTCCGCCGCTCGCTTTACGTCCAGAAATATAAGCCCCAGTTTTGCATTCGGCCTGGCCAATACCGTCAAAACAGCTTCGTCTCCAGCATGAGTCATCAAAACATAGCCATTATTGCCACGAATAAGCACCTGATCTAAAGCCCCTCTTGCTAGTTCCTGGGAAGTACGATCTCCTAACGAAAGCATTGCAGCACTCATAGCCCCTACTCTATCCTCATCCATTCCTTCTGGCAATACTGCAGCCATTGTTAATCCATCAGTAGAAATAATTCCAGTCGCTTCAATATCAGCTGATCTGCCACTTAACTCTTGCAGAATTGATTTAAGTAAATCTTCGCGCATTCTTGGTCACCTTGAAAATAATGAAATAGTAACTGGCATGCACATGCCAATAAACCTTTCAAAGAAAAATAATTTTTATCTTTGAATCAATGTATTAGTGTAGTTGACAAGAAATTTTTTGCTATTAGAAGCAAAGTTGAAAAAAAAGAATTGTTTAAGGATTAGGGAATGCTTCTCCAATCAAGCTTTGTGTATGAAAAAATTGAAGAAAAGTAGATAAATGATTTACATCATATCTCGGGCATAACGAATACTTAAAGCCCAAATAAGCGTCACAAATTCTGGCCGATTAAAATAAGGAACACCACAAATACATATGACAAATCGATGATCACCGATATATAACGGCCAAAATCCAACATTAGAATTCCCGGCTGCATCAACTAATGACCAGGCATGACTACTTAGTCCCATATTGTTCATCAATAAGCTGGATCGTCGTTCTTGGACTGTGGCTATATCAGCACTCAAGGCAGATAGTTCTTCTGCCACTTCATGATCCAATCCATTACAAGCTAAATAAAACCCCTGGCTATCGGCAAGTAAAACCTTACCACTCGCGGAAACCTTATCCAATAAGTCTGGTAAAATCTCATCCAAAGGTCCCTTTGGGTATTCAAGGCGATCTGTTAACCCTTGCACCCAACCTAACTTTTGGCAGTGTAATAACAGCTCCATACATTTCTCTTCGTTCTTCTCGTCCATGAGGCTTTTGAGGTTCCCTATATTCAGCTCGGGCGTTTGCCTTTGTTGCAATATTGCTCGCAGAAAACATCTTGATTTGTCCTTATCTTTCAGGGATACAGCATGATAGGCGCCAGATGGTGTTGGATATAGATACAATCCCTTGGTTAATGTAAATCGGCTCACTTATAGTTTTCCTCAAAAACAGGCTCAAGAGAATACAGCAATGATTGGACTAGCATTGAAACATCATTTTTTTTTCGAGCATCTATTGAAAAAACAGGAAAATTCGCACCTAGCTTTTTAAGCTGTTCTCGGTAACACTCTATGGTCGGCGTTTGACTCAAGTCAGTTTGAGTGACACCAATAGTAACCTTGGTTTTTTTTATGAATGAATTAAAAGTATTTAAAAAAAACTTCATATCAATAAAAGGGTCAGGTCGGGTATTGTCCAATAACAAAATTAACCCAATCCCTCCATGGGTCAAAATATCCCACATAAAATCAAAACGTTGCTGGCCCGGCGTTCCATAAAGATGAATTTTTTCGCCACCATTAGCCCTAATCATACCGTAATCCAAAGCCACTGTCGTCTCTGCTTTTTTTAATTTGATAAAATCACTTGCCAACGCCTCTGTGGTAACGGGTATTTCATCACTAATAGCGGAAATAGCTGTTGTTTTCCCTGCACCTACTGGGCCAGTAAAAATGATCTTATTGTGGCTCATAATTAATTATATTTTTTCTCAATTAATTTTTGATTAATTTTCGAACAATTTTTCTTACTCAGGCCATAAAATAACAATATTCAAGCGCTACAAAATATAAAAAATCCATTTTCAGCCAAAATCCTTTATTCAGTAAATTACTAAATGAGTGTCAATACTCATCTTTTCTGGGTACATTTACAATAGTAGCTAAAGTTATGAAGGTTTCAATAAGTTGCTTGAATCTTATTGAAAAAATAAAGTAACTATTCAGCGTATTTATAGATTCAATATCAATAAAATCCTTTTCAGGTATAAAAGTCAGATGTAATGTAAAGGGTGTCAGGATGAAGTTTTAATGCTGAAGAATTGTTGTCGGCAGTAATCCAGGAATTGACAAAGCGTCATTTAAGTAGAATAAAAACTTAAAATTTAGGTTAGGTTTTAAAATATTCATTCATTCGATCCCACTCATCCTGCATTGGATTATTAAGCGCTTTTAAAGCTTCATACATTTTATGAAAGCCGCTGATATCTTTAGTTGCCTTGTATAGCCTCAAGAGTTCAACATGTAATGCTTCTCTTTTCGAAATTTCAACGATCGCTTTTTCTAAAACCCGTTTAGCTTCATCTAATTGACTATATTCAATATAATCTCGCGCCAATACCAACGGATCATGTTCCTGGTCGCCGGACGCATATATTTGTTGCACCAAGTTAACAGTTCCAATAATACCTTTTCCCAAAACACAGAACTGATTTTCTGTAAGTTCAGCTCGATTTTCTAAATATTGGCGTAATTGCTCTTCTCGATCAGGCGCTAACTTATTTTTGACACCTGCAAACATCCGACGACTAATTTCAATCCCTTTGTGTTCCAGAACCCTAAAGAAATCAGAAAGAGCAGCAAACAATTGTTCTGAGTTATTTCGTTTATAACAAAAATTGATGCGCTGGATATGAGTAATCAGATTTTTGGGTTTCTTGGTTATTTCATGAACCAAATTATCCAAAATATCTTCATCTTCTAAAATATGATGCAAGGAAAATTTGTGATTATCCTGCTTTGAGAAAACAAAACTTGTATCAGAAAAAACCTGTTCTTCATCAGTCTTTTCTCCAGTAACCAATAATGAAGAATTTAATGCCATTTTCTTTACCAGCCAGTCATAATTAATTATTTAATGAAAGATAGTTTGTATTTATACTTTTTCTATTAACTACAATAAAAATGTGAACCAGTTCACACTTTTTAATGGTAAGATTTGTAAAAAAAGCAACTCTTGGTCATATGATTCTATACTAAACATCATAACTTGACGACCATTTAAGCAAAATGCATCATTGTTTTGCGATATCAAGACATAAATATTAAAAGCCCTATATTAATTGAATTTCTTTTTATAACATCATGAGTTTTTTGAACAAAGTCGCCTTTTTTTTCCGTAAAAAACAAATAGATGGGCAGCCTGAATCAAGGAAAAAAAAATCTAAAAACAGGCCTGCAAAAGCGAAAAGCAAACAAGCCAAAACCAAACAAAAATCCAAAATTTTTGTCCCGGCCTCAATTCAGAACTCTGAAATAGCATCAGACCACCAGGGAAAAGTTATACAATCTTACAAAACAACTGCAAAAAAGAACAATAACGTGAGAATTCCATCACAAGTAAAACTGGTTATCACAGGCAGTGTCGGTGCTGGTAAAACAACTGCAATAGGTGCTATTAGTGACTCTGATCCAATTACCACTGAAACCGTACCAACAGACGAAACTGCCTTACTCAAAGCTACAACAACAACCTCGATGGATTATGGCACTTTTAACCACCAGCTTAAAAGCAAGATTCATTTATATGGGACCCCGGGACAAAAAAGATTCAGTTTTATGGGGGCGATATTAACGGAAGGTGCAAGCGGCTTAATTATTCTAATTAATAACAATCAGAAATCACCGCTTGAAGACTTGAATTTTTATCTAACCCACAACCAGGAATTTTTACAATCTAACCACGCTGTTGTTGGCATTACCCATTTCGATGTAAATAATAAACATGATATTGCCGACTATAAGCGATTTATGAAAAAATTTGATATGCAATGGCCTGTGGTTCCTATCGATGCCAGAAAAAGTGATGATGTTCTCAGACTAATTGATATTATTATTGATGTAACATTTAGAGAGTCTCCACTGGAAGCCTAAAACTCATTTAATGCATTATCTATTAATGCTTTCTGCCAGCAATTACTGGTTATTGTAATTTCTTTATAACTTTGTCAATCTGAATTTCCTTTGCCGTATTCACAATAACAGCCGCTTTTTTTTCTTCGGGCAATAATGGCTGAATTTCCCGCATTTGTAGTTCTAAAACTGCAACGCCAGCTTCTGAAGCATCTTTACCAGCCCGTTCTCTATTAATCACCCGTTGCCGCAAAACAGAATCCTTGGCCTGGCATGAAACAATAGATAAGGGAACATCAAGCTCCAACGCTAAATTCTGGAACAGCCGCCGTTGCTGATGTTTTAAAAATGTCGCATCAACAATGACTGAAAAACCCGAAGTTAAGATACTTTTTGCCAATTCCAACAAACGCAGATAGGTTTGCTGATTAATTTCTGGCGAATACAATCCACTTTTTGGGCTGGAGTGACTACGCGTTTCAGGTTCCATTCCAAACAATCGTTTCCTTTCCACATCTGATCGAATTCGTATTCCAGGCAAACGCTGTAACAATAACTGGGAAACAACAGTTTTTCCGGAACCAGAAAAACCATGACAAATAACCAGTTTTCTGGAAGTTGTTTGGGTATATTCGGATGCCAATTGAAGATAATTATTGTATTCCTGGTACGCTTTGGAAAAACTTTGTTCATCTTTGTGCTGTTGACAATTCAGGATATTTATTTTGGCTCTAACCATGGCTCGATAAACGCAATAAAATCGAAATACCAGTAAACCTCGGTAATCGCCTGTTTGCTCCAAATAATAGTTTAAAACTCTGAATCCAAAATCCTGTCGCTGATGGGCTTTGAGGTCCATCACCAAAAAAGCCAGCTCGCTCATCACATCAATCCAGCGCAAGTTATTATTAAATTCAATCCCGTCAAAAGGAATGATTTTGTTGTTAAAGAGTACAATATTAGCCAGATGCAAATCACCATGGCATTCTCGGATAAAACCCTGTTTTTTTCGATGCTCAAAAACTGCAACAAGTCGTTTATGCTCTAGTTTGCTCCATTCTTCCAGTAACCTTAATCCCTCGTTGAGTGGATGAATCAGGGATTGACGAATCTGTATAAAATTTTCCAGTATGGATTTTATAATTTTTTCTGGTGAGCCAAAATTCATGGATTCATCGGCAATTTCCACATTCGCATGAAAATTTGCAATGACATTGGCCAACTCATCGAGATGTTCTACACTGAGCTGCTCAGACTTTAACAAATTATTCAGTACATTCGATTGTGGAAATTGCCTCATTTTTACAGCATATTCAAGAATCGGTCCATTTCCATTAATCTGTGGCTCCTCTTCGTCTCCAGTTATTACAACAACTTCAAGATATAGTTCTGGCGCCAAGCGCCGGTTAAGACTCAGTTCTTCATCACAATAATGATGTCTTTTACCCAGAGTTGAAAAGTCCAGAAACCCGAAATTAACTGGCTTCTTGATTTTATAGGCATAATCACCCGTCAGTAATACCCAAGAAATATGAGTTTCTAGCACCTCAAATTGAGCCACCGAATGAGGGTAAAGCGCAGGATTTTGCAAGTTTTCAAGTAACACATTCATTGTCAGTAAATCATTCATTTATGTTTTACTCGATTTTAAAAGATCAATAGGAAGCGGGAAAACAATAGTTGACGATTTTTCCCCCGCTATTTCTGTCAATGTTTGTAAATATCTAAGCTGAATGGCTTGAGGTTGCTTTGACAAAATAGTTGCTGCTTCCAGTAATTTTGCTGAAGCCTGCATTTCACCTTCCGCATGAATAATTTTTGCTCGACGCTCCCGCTCGGCTTCCGCTTGTTTAGCAATCGCACGAATCATACTTTCATCCAAATCTACATGTTTAATTTCAACATTAGCTACCTTTATCCCCCAGGCATCCGTTTGGGCATCAAGAATTTCCTGAATATCTGCGTTCAATTTATCTCGACTGGAAAGCATTTCATCCAAATCATGCTGACCTAGTACCGATCTTAAGGTCGTTTGAGCTAATTGGCTGGTAGCATCATAATAATTTTCTACCTGAATAATGGCCTTATCTGAATCAATTACCCGAAAATAAACAACCGCATTAACCTTGACCGACACGTTATCGCGGGAAATAACATCCTGGGTGGGTACATCCATGACAATGGTTCGTAAATCTACCTTAACCATTTGTTGTATCAGAGGGATAACAATAATAAAACCTGGCCCTTTAACTTTGTAAAATCGACCAAGCATGAAGATAACGCCTCGCTCATATTCCCGTAAAATACGGAAGGCGCTAATTAAAATAATAAAAAGAATACCCAGAGACACATAAGTAAAATAACTCAACATGATCATTACTCCTGTTTTGGTTGTTGCAAAGGCTTCACCAGCAAGGTTAAACCATCAATATCATAAATAATCACTTTTTCATTTTTATGAATCGGCCTTTCCGACCTAGCCCGCCAGTTTTCGCTATGAACCCTAACCATACCGATTACATCAAAATCTTCCAGCGCTTGTCCTGTTTCACCTATTAATGCCTCTCGACCTGAAACCACTGGAGCTTGCCTTGATTTCACTAATAAACCCAGTGCCAATATTAAAAACAAGGCGCTGCTTAAGGCTAACCCAGCCACTAATCCTAAATTAATACCAAAACCGGGAGCATCAGTATCCATCAAAATTATTGAACCGATGACAAACGAAGTAATACCGCCAAATCCAAGCACACCAATACTGGGCACAAATGCCTCAGCTATCATCAGGGCAATTCCAAAAATAATTAATGCCATTCCTGCATAGTTAATGGGCAAAACCTGAAAGGCAAATAATGCCAATAGTAGGCATATCGCACCAACCGTACCAGGCACCACGCTTCCGGGATTGTAAAATTCTAAAATCAACCCATAAATCCCTACCAACATCAAAATGTAAGCAACATTGGGGTTGGTTATGACTGCAAGAAGTTCACTACGCCAGTCAGGGTCAATCTTTTCGATAACTGCATGTTGCGTATGTAGGGTTACTTCCTGTCCCAGCACATTAATTTTTCGTTGATCCAACTGCTGGATTAAATCAGTCTCATTAACGGCTAAAATATCAATGACGTGATGAACCAATGCTTCTTCAGAAGGCATACTCGCCGCTTCTCGTACTGCTTTTTCGGCCCATTGTTCGTTTCTACCGCGCATTTTTGCCAAGCCGCGAATATAGGCAACCGCATCATTGATAACTTTATGCGCCATGGGGTCATCGATAATCACATTTGGTTGTTGGTCCTGGGTTTCCTTCCCAGAGGGTTTGTCTTTACCCAGTTGACCTGGATTAATTAATTGCACGGGAGTTGCAGCACCTAAATTGGTGGCCGGCGCCATAGCAGCAATATGGCTGGCATACAGAATATAGGTTCCTGCGCTCGCCGCTCTGGCACCACTCGGCGCAACAAAACTTACAACGGGAACCGGTGAGGCAATAATTTTTTTTATTATCTCTCGCATCGAGGTATCAAGCCCTCCCGGCGTATCAATACGAATAAGTACAAATAATGCGTGTAGATCAGCTGCTTTATCCAGATTTCTGGTCAAATAATCTGAAGTTGCAGGCCCAACAGGGCCATCAATTTGTAACTGAACGATTTTCTGGGGTTCAAAATTGTTTTGGTTGCCATGTGCATTGCCTTCGTCAGTTGCAAATGCACTCTGAAATATCATGATTACTACGCTCAGAAACCAAACGATATTGGACTGAATAATTGCAGGCATCATACCCCCGCTTGTTGTAAACTTAATTTGAGTGTACGCTTACTGACGTATGACTGCAATTAGAACCAAGGCGAATAATTTCAAATCATGAAAACACGGATCTACACCGCTTTATTTCTAATTTTTATGATCGTCATTGGCATGGGTCCGTTCCCAATCACCAGCATGATTTGTCTATATGCCGTTATTTTCAGACCGCGCTGGTTTAAAGATCTGATTGATACAATCTATGAAGATTGATTCATTCTTTTCTCAATTTTCTACAGCATACGTTCTTTGAATAAATTCACCAAAACAACGAAACTCCTCATCATGGCTGCTGTTTTTTCGCCAAACCAGACCAATTTCACGATAGCTTTGATTATCAAATGGATATACCTCAAGCTTTGAATTCACCAGCAGCGCCGAATTTTGAGCCATTTTTGGTATAAAAGTCACCCCCAAATCAATTTCAACCATTTGTAATAAGGTGTGAATACTGGTCGCAGCAAATTGATTCACTTTGTTAGTATGCAATAATTTACAGGCTAACAAGGTATGTTCGCGTAAACAATGGCCATCTTCTAGTAACAAAACACTGTCTTCCTGTAACTGATCGACCAGCTTTTTTTGTTTATTAATCCACTTGGTATGAGTATGGCAGGCCAGCATAAAACGATCCTTGAACAAAGGCATGACATCGACATGTTTGAACTCATAAGGTAAAGCAACCAGCATTAAATCAATATAGCCGGCCATTAATTCATCATAAAGTAATTGCGTAGTCTGTTCTTTTAAAAATAATTTCAAAGCTGGAAACTGGGTACGAATGGGTTCCATTAATAAAGGCATCAAAAAAGGTGCAATGGTAGGAATAACACCTAAAACTAATTTTCCTGATAATGGATATTGCGAATCTCTAGGAATTTCGGCTAGCAACTCAAGTTCTTGCAAACACAAGCGTGCTTTAGTAACCACTTGCTTACCTATCGCCGTTATTGTTACAGACTTATTGGTCCGATCGACTAATTGAACTTGCAATAAGTCCTCTAGTTCTTTAATCGCAATACTAAATCCGGACTGTGAAATAAAGCAGGACTTGGCGGCTTTGCCAAAATGCCGGTGTTCATCCAAAGCCACTAAATAAAGTAATTGTTTTACCGTAGGTAATTTCATAAAAATCAATAATTCGGGAAGCAATGATTAAAATAAACAATCGACACGATAAATTCAATCAATTTTACTAATTGAACAGCAAGACCTATAGTACAACTTGATACTTGATCCTCAAACAAAACCCCGGAGGCATTTATGCGATCTTTATTCTTGATAATATGGAGCGTGACGATATTAATCGCATGCTCTAAATCAATTGACAAAAATCCAGCTTTGGATGATACCCCGCAACCTCAATCGAACTCATCACCCAATCAGAATAATGAAAATCCTTTATTGGGGCTACCTCCTGTTCCTGTCCCGCAAAATAATCTGCAAACTCCTGAAAAAATAGCACTTGGAGATAAGTTATTTCATGACAAGCGATTTTCTATTGATGGTACGGTAAGCTGCGCTAACTGTCATGTCAGAAACAAAGCATTTACCGATGGTTTGCAATTTTCATTAGGCCATCATAATTTGACTGGCACCAGGAATGCGCCCACTGTCATCAATGCGGCATTTAACAAATCTCAATTTTGGGATGGCCGCGAACCTGATCTTGAAGGTCAGTCCAAGCAACCATTTATCAACCCGGTTGAACATGGCCTTGCCAATCATGAACCCATCATTTCTATCGTTAGAAATGATCCAACTTACAAATCTGCTTTTAACTCTGTTTTTGGAATTAACGAAAATCAAATCACTATAGACCATGTCGCCAAGGCAATAGCAAGCTTTGAACGAACTATTGTTTCAGGTAATTCTGCATTTGATCGTTTTTATTTTATTGGCGATAACAAGGCGCTAACTGAACAACAAAAAAGAGGATTTCAATTATTCATTGGCCAGGGACGTTGTGTATCCTGTCATACCATTGAGCAGGATCATGCGATATTCACTGACAGTCGCTTTCATAACATCGGAATAGGCATTAATGAAATTCAGCAAGATATTCCAAAATTAGCCAAAGCATATTTAAAAGCGAAATATACAGGCAGTGAAGTTGATGTACAGGTACTAACCAACAAAAAGTCATCCGAATTAGGCCGTTTCGCTGTCACTAAAAATATTGGCGAAATGGGCGCCTTTAAAACACCAACATTACGAAATGTCGAATTGACAGCGCCATACATGCATGATGGCAGCCTTAAAACTCTTAAAGATGTCATTATTCACTACAACAATGGTGGTGTCACTCCAATTGGAGCCAAAGTCAATCCGTATCTAAGTGGAGGAATCCGCCCGCTGAATTTGACTGATTCACAAATTGATGACTTGGTAGCCTTTATGCAAGCACTAACCAGTCCCGAATATGCTACTTCCGCTGTTAATGCGATGCCTCAATAAAGGAGAAAACCATGAAAAAACCAAATCTTAGTCGCCGTAATTTTATTAAAAACACCGGGAGTTTAGCATTAGCCAGTACTTTACCTATAAGCCTGGTAGAATTGGCATTTGCCAATAGTAACGAAAATTTCAGCTTCGCTTATATTTCTGATGCCCATATTCAGCACATTAAAGGGTCTCGTTTTGTCAGAAATTGGGATAGAGGGCTAATTCGTGCTGTTGCTGAAACCAATTTATTGTCTCCCAAGCCTGATTTTGTGATGTTTGGTGGTGACCTTGCCCAACTTGGCAGTAAACCAGAATTGGATCATGGTGCAGAAATTATGTCAGCACTTAACCATAAGGTTCGTTATGTCATGGGTGAACATGATTATTACCTTGATCTGGGTGCATATTGGGAAAAACTTTTTGGTCCCCAGTATTATAGTTTTGACCATAAGGGTGTACATTTCATCGTGCTCAACAGTATCCGTACTTATGATGACTGGACCTATAATCGCTGGCCAAGTGCTGAACAGCGCATGGTAGAAATGGCTGGACTTGATAATCCAAATGGTTCGCCATTTATGGTCGGCGAAGAGCAAAGAAAATGGTTAAAAAATGACTTGGCAAAAATTTCTAAATCCACGCCAATCGTAGTTTTTTCTCATTCACCATTACAGAAAATTTATAAAGGCTGGAATTTTTGGACAGAAGATGCCGAACAAATTCAAGCGCTGCTACAACCATTTAATAAAGTATCAGTCATTTACGGGCATGTGCACCAAATACAATATAATCAAATCGGCAATATCAGCTTCCATTCTGTAATGGCGACTGCCTGGCCCTGGCCTTATCCTTCTTCCTATGCTCAGGCCAAACAATATTTACCTAAATTAACGGTACCAATGAATCGGGCAGATCCTTTCTTCGAGCGGGATGCGACCGGTTGGCAATTGATTGATATGGCTAATGGTAACGTCGATATCAATTTCACGTTGTATGATAATCAGGATCGGAGTGTCCGGTTCAACCCAAAAAACAATAGACCTGAAGACACTCAATATCAGAATAAAGATGCTCGTATTCCTCCGCAAATCCATTATTAATCATTTTTTAAGGAGAAAGCCATGATCAATCAATCATTGTTTCCAAAAACAGTCTTGTTATTTTCTGTTTTTGCTTTATCTTCACTTCAATCTATTTATGCCGATGAGTTTACTGACAAAGATCTTGAACGCTGGCAACAACAATTTATGGCAAGCGTAGCAAAAGGCCGAAAATTATGGACCACTCCTTTGGGTAGTAATGAAGTAGTTTGCGCTCAATGCCATCCCAATGCGGCAAACACCCATCCAGAAACCTATCCCAAATTCCAAAAGCAAATTGGTAAAATCGTGCCACTTTGGGAAATGGTCAACTGGTGCATCAGAAATCCAGCTGAAGGTCAGCCGCTCGCAGCAGATGACCCAAGAATGATAGATATACAGGCCTATATCACTTACGAAAGACGTGGCGTGAAATTAGAACCGGGCAAACATTGATAATCAGATAGAAGAAATACCCCATTAGATACAATGGGGTATGTTTTCATAGAAATCGGCAATATCCATTCAGATTTTATTTCCAGCTTTTTTCATTAACAACAATTGTATAATGCACACCCTGTTTGTCATAAACATGCAATGCACCATCAACATATTCACCATGAATATAAGTCTCTTTCCCTGACTTATCATACATATTTCCAACCACATATTTATCATTTTCCTTTTCCAGAACCATGCGAACATAGGCTTGATTATTATTCATATAACCTTCGATTTCGTACTGCTTTCGTTCTGAATTTACTGCCGATCTTTTGATGGATCTTGATTTGAATTTTTTCCTGGGTTTGGTTGTCGGCTCCGTTATTGTTACTTCAGAGAAATTTATTGCAGCAAATGTAACTGGAGCATCATTATTGTTTTCGGCATTACTAGATACAGAAACAATCAATCCGATTAAACCTGACAAAATCTTGTTATTTTTTTTCATTAGTCACCTGGTGTTATGTCCCCAACGCCAAAGGCATTGCTATTAACAACCGGTGGATTACCGTAATAGACAATATCTCCCGCTCCAGAAACGGTTGCATTCAAAGATTGTAAAGCTGTGATATTTAAATCTCCGGTACCATTAAGTTTTGCCTCAACATTATCGGCAATCAGCTCTCGCGTATTAACATCGCCAGAACCAAAAACATCTATCGTCAATGACTTTACCTTGCCGCTTGCGCTAATATCGCCTGTCCCATTCAGCTGGATTAAAAACTTTTCTGAACGAATATTTCTTAAAGCAACATCACTGGAACCATCGACGATAACTCCATCTAGTCTTGGCGAGCTCACAGTCACCGTAATGGGCATATCGGTAGCAAAATGTTTATCTGAATAAATTTCTAAAACTCCACTATCCACTTCCGTTTTAATATAATTAACAATGTTTTCATCCCCGGTAACTTCCACATGATTTCGCCCTTTCGAGTAAATTAGATCAACAGTACCTGTAATTTTGATACGCTCAAAGTTGCTGACATTACGGCTCACTGTCGTTTTCTTTCCAGAACCTTTCAGATAATTTCCTGAAGATTCACCCACTTCTTTTCCATTAATAATGATCTTGCCACTGGAAACAGTGTTATTGGAACCAAAATTAAAAATAGATTCAGCGTTTACAGTCGTAGTAGTTGCAAGTACTATTAATGAATAAGCCAATTGTCGCATTTTGACACTCCTGATTGGTTTCTAAATCACCAAAAAATTATGGCGCCCGATAAAACTGCACTCTACGGTTAGCACCATCGAACGGATTGGTG
>CAZGYJ010000073.1:0-14597 GCA_964530345.1 uncultured Methylomonas sp. | reverse complement strand
ATAACTATAGTCTGCGTCAACCGCAATATCTCCGATACGATTACCAGCATAACCAATATGATTTCCTTTTAGCTTGCTTTTAATGATCGGTTTCTCAATTGATCCCGCAACCTGAGCATTTCCAACCAGAGAACCCGCCAGATTTGGCCAAGCTTTGCGGAGATCAGGAGCATTAATGTCGATAGCCAAATCTGCCTTTTGCTGATTCAACCAACCGTTGGCATGTAGTTGATTTTGGCCAACGGAAACTATCAGCTGCTTTATATTGATTTGTTGACCATTCAGCTTGAATTGTCCCTTGGCATTCAGAGGCTGATGATATAAAGTACCAGTGAGATGAGTGACACCCAAATCTGCATAAATCTTGTCACCGGCAATTTTGCCTTTACCGTGTGCCTTAAGATACAGATCGCCAGGAATATCGGTACCCAGGTTTTCAGGATTTAGATGAGTAGAGTCAAGATTCAAGTTGAACGCGATACCATCAGCCCAGGATAGATGACCATCAATATTCAGTTGTCCTTGTGCGGGTTTGATCAGCAACTTTGATAGATGCATACTGTTTTGATTGCCTTCTCCCGAAAAGGCAATCGAAAAATTCGTTTGGTTGTTGCCCGCTATTACAGCGTTCATTTTAGCCTGATAGTTTTGCAGGGTTCCCTTAATCTGGATATCGCCCTGGTGACTATTGAACAAGTAATGAGTACTCAATGGCCATACAAATTTTTGCCATTGGCCCTTCAGATTAAATTCAGGTTGATCTCCGGTTAATTTAATATAACCCGTTTGCTTGGATTCGATAGCACCATGAATAAGACTGACCAGATCCATCCTCTCCAAATTGCCATTTAGCGTTAATTTCCCCTGAAATTTTTTGTCCTTTAAACGGTATATCCAATCTAATTCGCCTGACAGTGGCCATTTAGCTTGTAATTCGACGGTGCTTTGCGCATTAACCTGGAGTTTTGGCATGGTTAATTCAAGACCGGATACCGTCAAGATATTTTTCTCCAATGTGGCATTAGCAGCAAGTCGATGAATTTTGGTCAGACTCTCATTGTTGCGCCACTTTACCTGATTGAGTAATAACTGATCGATGCTGATATCAAAATGAATAACTGGAATTGTTGTGTTATTGCTTTTGTTTTCGCTTTCTGCAGGTTGGCCAATGATATCGATATCATTGGCTTGTAAAAGATTAATATGCAATCGACCTTGTAACAGTTCCACCGGCTGCCAGTGAAATTTTATTTTGGAAATAGAGACTTGAAAATGATTGCTGTCCTGATAACGCAGTTTTTCTAATAATACCTCATCCATGATTCTACCTTTAATTTCAGCAACACTGACTTGTTTTATGCTGGATAAAGCTGTTTGCAGTAACCACCTCGTGCCCGTTTTGGTAGAGATAAGCAAAGTTAAAGTCCCCAGCATTAATAGCATGGCGGACAATATCCCAATGGCTATGTTCTTACCTAATGTTCGAGTAGGGGTTCTTAATTGCTTTTTTTGGTAGCGGGCTGTTTTAACCATCATTGCAATGGTGAGCCGGTCGCAAAATGGACCTGAAATGAAGAGTCTGATCCGCTTAACGGTACACCCACGTCCAATCGGAGCGGGCCTATCGGGGATATCCAGCGCAGCCCAAGCCCAACACCGATTTTAATAGTAAAGTCATTGGTATTATAGGCATTACCAGCATCAACAAAGGCCGCTACACCCCATGCTTTATTGATAAATTGGTCGTATTCTATACTGGCGACCGTTAAAAATTTTCCGCCAATAACAGCTCCCTGGTCATCGGTAGGACCCAGTTTTTTATATTGATAGCCACGAATAGTTTCCGTGCCTCCTGCATAAAACCTGTACGTGGGGGGTAAACGGTCAAAATCATTGGCCAGTGTGGCGCCAAGATTAACTCGGCTGATCAATCGGGCAGACCAGGGAAGGCTGTTAATATGTTTAATGGCAGCCTTGGCTTGAACAAATGTAACATCTGAAACCACCACATCATGGGCGGTAGAAAGGGAAAAATTGACATGATAACCCTGGGTAGGACGCATGATATTATTGGATTCTGTGTATTCCCAGCGAATACCCGGAACAAGCAGTAAGGTGTTTTGATTTTCATCGCTAATAGTGAAGGTTTCATATGTTAAATCCAGAAACAAAATCTGTTTCCACCCAGACGGATAAATATGTTGATATTGTCCCGATAATTTGCCGGAATAAGATTCAAACGTATCCGGTTTTTCATATTTGTATCCTAGACCTACAGAGAAATGATCATGACGGGGATAAGCAAAAGGTATCATATAAAGACCTTCCACAGTGGAAAGGACCGGTGAATAAGCCATATCTAGAGTAAAATAATGCCCTTTGCGATTAATTCTACGATTTTTATAGCCGGCGCTGACTACTGGGCCAATGTCAGTATCGTAGCCGAGGCCGAAGCTATAATTATGCTTTTTTTTAGGTAAAAGATTTATCTCTATTGGGACACGAAAATTTTCAATAGCTTGCATCTCAGGCTTGATTTCAACGCTTTTGAAGTAAAAACTCTCTGCCAAAGCGTTATAGGTTTTTGCAATTTTTTTTGTGGAGTAATAGTCCCCGGTTTTAATAGCGATATAACGCTGTATGAAATTAGGATTAAGAATATTCTGGTCTATTTTGATCGCACCAAAACGATGGCGGGGGCCAGAATCAAAAATCAACACAATTGTGGCCTGTCTGGTTTCCAGGTTAACTTGAATTTCCTTTTTTACGAAATGACTTTTAAAGTAACCCAATTCCAAGGCTAAAGCCTGAAAATTCTGTTTGATTTTTTCATATAAACCATGATTCAGGATATCGCCCTGCTTGAGAGGCAACGACGATAGCAATCTGTTAAAAGCCGGCTCCTGTCTTGCCTGACCTTGAACTGAAACCATCATCTTTTTGATTATGACGGGTTTACCAGCAGTAATATCAAACTTAGCCTGCCAACAATCATCAGTAAATGTTAAATGTTTGTCGATAACAGGTTGATAAAAGCCCAAAGCATGTAAAGCGTTTGTTATTTCTTTATCTGATTCAGCGAACAACATTTTGATACGCCAATGCGTCGACTGACAATTTTCCTGAGTCAGCGATAAAAATGCCTGAACATTGGTGAGTTGCGCCTCGTCAAGTCCCTGAATAATAATGTCAGGTTCGTCAGCATAGGCAATGGTTGCCACTAACATCATAACGAAAAAATGAGCGCAAAATAATTTGAATATTTTCACGGGTTAGCCACATAATTCCTGCGCCAGTTGGTTATCAAACACACATTCAAATCCAGTTTAGGGACGCGCACGGAATAAATTCGACAACTAACATAGGATTTTTGTTTTTCTTCAAGGCGTGGAAACAGGCGCATAGCAAGCTTTGTAACTGTTGCCACAGCAGAAGAACAAAAAACAAGCGAGTTGATGAAGTTATATCGTGTATGGTCCTTAGTCTTTGTCGTGCCAATCATCTCTTTAGCAAATTCATGCCTCGTCAAAACCATGCTTTGTAAAGAGCAAGAAATATTTGGAGACACTCAATATTTAATAGAATTCCATTATTTGGAATAGGGAAGGTCATGAGCGATTCATATTTCGTGCTGATGTCATCCATTAATACCTGCAAATCCTGTTTAATAATATATTGCTGGAAGACATTACTGCTGCCACTATCCATCAACATAAAATCGAGTGGCATTAGGATAATATACTTTTCCAACATCATAAATTTATTAAAGCAATATAAAAATCTTATTAAGCTTATGGTGTTTATAAGCATTCTTAATATCTAACCTGAATTTATACACTACCAGTCTTTGCAATAGAACAGATAGAAAAATGGTGATAGTATGCAACTAACAACCCGCATCATCAATTAAAAAAATTCTCACGCCATGAAAAAACAAAATTTCAATGTAAAAGACGAAGATCCAAAAATTGAAATCAACCGGCCATCAGAGCCCAAAGCCTGGCAAAGACCGGAATTTAATCTTTGGCTTTACATTCTCTTCATGCTGATATCCCTTTACGTTTGGGAGGGGTTGAAACAAGTGGAACGACGAGAAATACCATACAGTGAATTTCTGCAAAAAGTCCATGAAGGGAAGGTCGAAGAAGCGGTGATTACTGACAAAGTGATCACCGGGAAATTCAAAACAGAGAATTTAGATCCTGAGGAAACAAAACAAGAATATTTTATCACTGTGCCATTGCCTGATAATGAATTGGCAAATGAACTGGAAAAAAATGGCGTTAAATTTACCGTTCGCCATAGTGATAACTGGCTAAGTAATTTTTTCTTTAATTGGGTGCTGCCTTTTGGGCTTTTGTTTTTACTCTGGACCTGGATGGCAAAACGAATAGGTTCAGGCGCTCAAGGGTTTCTTAATATTGGTAACCGTGTCCGTATCCATCCAGAAGGTGGTACAAAAACTACCTTTAAGGATGTTGCTGGGGCCGAGGATGCCAAACAAGAACTTGGAGAATGCATTGATTTTCTGAAAAATCCCGAACTCATACAAAAAATAGGCGGTCGTATGCCTAAAGGTATACTACTTGTCGGCCCGCCAGGAACAGGTAAAACTCTGTTAGCGCGAGCCGTTGCTGGCGAAGCAGATGTCCCGTTTTTTAATATTAGCGGCTCGGAATTTATTGAAATGTTTGTCGGGGTCGGGGCTTCACGGGTTCGTGACATGTTTGATCAAGCGCGACAAAAAGCCCCATGCATTATTTTTATTGATGAACTGGATGCCATTGGTGCTGCCCGTGGCATGGGTCCGGCTATGGGTGGCCACGATGAACGGGAACAAACTTTAAACCAACTCTTAACTGAAATGGACGGCTTTGATCCATCATCTGGCGTGGTTGTTATGGCTGCCACCAATCGGCCAGAAATTCTGGACAAGGCATTACTGCGTGCAGGAAGATTCGATCGACAAATTGTCGTCGATAAGCCAGATCTTGATGCCCGAGTCGCTATTCTAGAATTGCACACCAAAAAAATGCGTCTGGCTGAAGATGTTGATCTTAAAGTTGTCGCTCAGCGTACTCCTGGATTTGTTGGCGCGGATCTCGCCAATATCGCCAATGAAGCAGCTATTTTTGCTGTTAGAAGGCGTCATGAAGTAGTGACCATGCAGGATTTTGAAGCGGCCATTGATCGCGTGATCGCAGGTCCCGAGAAAAAAAATAGGCTTATGGATTCACCGGAAAAACACAAGGTTGCCTTTCATGAATCAGGGCATACCCTGGTCGCTGTTACGGTGCCCACCGGCGAACCGGTCCATAAAGTTTCCATTATTCCACGCGGCATTGCTGCACTGGGCTATACCTTGCAATTACCCACAAAAGAAAAGTTTCTATCAAGTGAACAGGAACTTAAAGATCAAATTGCAATATTAATGGGTGGTCGTGTCGCAGAAGAAATTGTCTTTGGTGATGTTACCAGCGGCGCTTCCAATGATCTGGAACGCGCATCTGAAATCGCCCGGGAAATGGTGACACGATTGGGAATGAGTAAAAAACTCGGACCATTAACCTATGGTAAAAAACAACAACTGCAATTTTTGGCCCATCAGGGCGTTGAGGAAAGAAATTACAGTGAAGAAACTGCCCGACTGATCGATAGTGAAGTCAAGGCACTGGTAGAAGAAGGCTATCAGCGAGCCACCAAAATCTTGAACGAGAAACGAAAAATACTGGATAAATTAGCCGCTGAATTGGAAAAGAAGGAAGTATTGAGCGGCGAGGAAGTAGACGAGATTATTAAAGAGAATTAACAATACTAATGTTAACCCGGGACATTTGTTTCTTGAGGAGGCAACCAAAGATAATAGTCTCCTTTGTTCCATACCGGCACATACAAACGATTATTTGCAGGCTTTTGTTTTACAATTTTTACAATTGCGGCATTTTTATGCGATTGAAGCCACTGCTGTGGTTCTTGCCATTCAGGAATTATTTCAATAGGCTGCCGCAAACGACCATAAAAATTAAATTCCGCTTTATATTCGCGGCCGGTAAATCCTACTGGTATTCCTAAAGCTTGTTGCTCGGCAATTTTTTTAGCAATTGGCTTCAAGTTGTAATCTTGTGTCATTTGATGAAAAAAAGCTCCGTAGCAAAATACCACAATAGATAAACTAAGTACCCCGACACCCATTGGCCGAGCAAATAAGTTTGGTTTAATCAATGCCACAACTACTATGCTTAAAAAAGGAATACTCCAAAGCAAAGCAGGACTGGTTAAACTATGAGGCAATTTTGGTGAAGGCTCAATAAATGGTGTTAAAAGAATATACAAGCCAACTATCCCAGGCAGAATGGTTAAAATAACAGCTTGAACCCGACTTAAAGTTACAGCGTTGTTTGATCTAACCAAAACATTGGCTGCAAAGAGTGCAAAGGCTGGAAATAGAGGTATTAGATAGTGTATTTGTTTGCCGCTGATCAAACTCAATAAAATCAGCCCGCCGATAAAAATTGTTAATGAGAATTTAGCTCCATTATCAATATTTGTTTGAAAAATGACACGGCTTCTGCGCCACAAAGGCGCCCAAAAACTCCAGGGTGATAACAGTAAAGGCAGCAGTGGCAGATACCACCACCAAGGTCTTGAGTGGGCAAATGATTTAACAACCCGGTTTGCAGTTTGCCCCCAAAGTATCGCATCGTGGTAAGCTTTTCCCCCTGCAGAAGCAGCCGGAAGCGCCCAGGCTAATGCAATAGCACTACCCATTAAAATTGCGAAAAATACCCCGCCATACCAGCGTAGCCAGGAAAGAGAAGGACTGTTTTGATCAGCATTTTTACTCCACCAAGGTGCTAGTAACGCTACAGGTAAAACCAAGATTAGAATAACCGGACCCTTGGCCAAAATTCCTAAACCAATGGCAAGCCCTGTTAGAAACCAACCAGAAAATGTTGCTTTCCGCCAAACCAGTAAAATACCAATCCAGCCCATTTCTGCACATGCGGCAAGAAGCAAATCAAACATCAGCATGCCTGACCAGACATTCCAGACCAAAATCGTCAACAGTATCCAGGAAGCCAATACAGCGATTTTTTTATCTGAAGGCCAAAGTAGACGAGCCAGGGGATAAACCAGCAATAAACTAATCAGACCAACTAAGGCCACAGCTAACCTGGCGCTCCATTCACTGACACCAAAAACAAACCAGGAGGAATTTATAATCCAGAATAATAAGGGGGGTTTATGGGCATAAGGTTCACCATTAATATGAGGCACTAAAAAATCACCCCGCATCCACATTTCCCAGGCTACGCTTAAATAACGGGTTTCATCAATCGGCAAAGCCTGGCGATACAATAATGCTATCGAAATGGAAATTATCCAACCCAAAAACACCGCCCAAAGGCCATATTTCTCTAAACAAGGATCATTCATAAAATTGCCGTTGTTTTTTGCGATGCAGCAGCGTTACGAATCAAAATCAAATTACGGCAATAAATAATCACACCAAATGCTTGTCCCAATATAATGACCGGATCTTTAACCGCGACAGCATAAGTCAATAACATGATGCTGCCAACCAAACTCAGATACCAAAAAAGTTTTGGCGTAATACTCTGTCCAATGCGTTCGCTAGCCCACCATTGCACCAAAAATCGACTGGTAAAAAGACTCTGGCCAATAAAACCGAAGGTAGTCCAGAAATTGTGAAGAATTAATGGTTGTGCTGCGGAATTAGGGCCTAACCAATAACCAATATAAACAGCCGGAAAGCTTAAAAGCAGCCATGACCAAAACCAATAAATCATTTTATTGGAAAAATGATGACTGTGTATGAATTGCAAATTTCGTAAATAAATTGCCAATCCTAGCAGCTGTCCAATACTGATCACAGGATCTCTTCGGTGAACGGCGTAAGACAGTAATAAAACAGCTGCACAAATACTAAAATACCAGAAATGTACCGGCATCAAACTACGTTTTGCTTTTTCACTGAGCAGCCATTGGGATAGAAACCGTGCTGAAAAAAGAGCTTGAGCAATAAAACCAATACCAAACCAGGCATATTCAATCATTGTTATCGTTTTCCTCTACATATTCCGGAATTCTTGAACGATGCTGCAACCAAATAACACCCAGCAAATCGATAATGCCAGCAACTAATCGATCTATCGTGCCGTATTTAGATACCCCTTGTTGTCTGAATCGATGATTTACTTCAACCGAAGCTACATCAAGCCCTGCTCGTTGCACCAAAGCCGGCAAAAAACGATGCATATGATCAAAATAAGGTAATTCAAGAAATGTGTCCCGGTAAAATACCTTGAGGCCACAACCAGTATCGGGGGTATTGTCTTTTAACAACCACGCTCTTACAGCATTGGCAACCTTCGAGGAAATTCTTTTAATGCCTGAATCACATCTTTTTTTTCGATATCCCACCACCATATGCAAATGAAGGTTCTGTGGAGGATGCAATAATTTATCCACCAATAATGGAATATCAGCGGGATCATTCTGACCGTCACCATCCAAGGTTGCAATAACATTGCCTTTGGCAGCTTTGATTCCGGAGCGAATAGAAGTACTTTGGCCACATGATTTACGGTGGGTTAATACCCGAAGGCTGGTAAATTGGTTTTTTGCCAAAGCGAGCTCATCAGCTGTCGAATCAGCGCTGCCATCATTGATAAAAATGATTTCATAATCATAGCGCCCGTTTAAAACTTCGGTGATTTCTTGCAAGAGAGGAATAATATTTCCGGCTTCATTGTAGACGGGGACAACAACAGAAATTTTCATTAATTAAAAATTAAACCACATCATTATTATAAATATTAGTGTAACATTCAAAATCACCCTGGTATAGCAAGATACAGCCATTCCAACGATATTTAATTGGTATAACACACTTCTACAAAAGGTAGCTCCCATTGCTCAACCTGGCAATGACGCTGAAATTCCTCTTCATTATCGTTTCGGTATCGTTTTATCATAGCCAGAACAGTAATCGATTTGATTTTGTTCATATTGGGTAACCATTGTTGATGCGCTTTTTTGGATAATTTAGCCACAATCACCTGACCGTGTTTCAAAACCAAATGACCATTTAGTTTATCCATTGTCAATTGAGTTCCAACTTCAATTCTGGAAAGTTGTTGATGAATGGGGTTTGCAGCGCCAAATCTTCCGGCATAGCTTAAATCGAAATCCTGAAGGCCCAGTATTTTATAGCGATCATGACTTAACTTTTGTTCCTGAATTTGTCTGTGAACTGTTCTTTGCAGTACTTCATCACCCGATATTTCATTTATCAAAGGATTTTTTTGATCCTGTCTTTGCAGTAAACTCAAGGTTTCTTTTGCGCGAGTCATGGCGACATAATAAAGTCTCCTTTGCTCTTCATTAATTGGAACTTTCCACCCACCATCCAGAATAAAAACATGGGAGAACTCCATGCCTTTGACTGAATGAACAGTACAAAGAAATACGCCCTCTCCCAAACGGTGTTCCCGTCGTTGCTCTGCTAAAGTTTCATACAAAAACTCCAAAGTCTGGTATTGATTTACTTCTGCATTCCCGGTGTCTTTTTGCCAATCCTTTAAGATTTTTTTTAATTGCTCAAGCCAAGGATTATTTTTAACATCTGTGTATTTTTCTTCTAAATAATGCAGCCATTCTGCTGCTGTTCCAACTGACTTGTTACACTGTTTAATGGCATTTAATAAATCCACATTTTCCCGAATCCGATAGGGTGGAGGCTGCCGGTCAGTGGGTAGCAGTATGCTCAAGGGAATTTTCATTGCCTCCAACACTGCTCTCATTGAATCGAGATATTGCCATTCTCTGGACAGAATGACACATTGCGACCACTCAAGTAAACTATCAAGTTGTTTCAGACGCAATAATTCTTCCGCCACGGCCTGAGCCTGGAACAGTTCATTATTAACAATAATTTTTTGTACTCTCCCTTTAGCAAGCGTATCCAGTTTTTGCCAGCGCCCGCCGGGTTGCAGATTTTTTCTACCCTGATTAATTCTGATCGGGTGATCCTGCTTCATCCGGTCTAGATTATTAGCAATCAACTGATTGGATGCAGCAATAATATTCGCACTGGAACGGTAATTTTCAACCAGATAAACCACTTGTGCCTGATAATCCTCTTTGAACTTACGGATAAATCGAATATTGGCGCCTCGAAACTGGTAGATATTCTGGTCGTCATCTCCCACGGCTAACAGTGTTAGCTTACTTTCTTCATCGAGTGTTCGTCCTGCAATGGCAGAAATAAGTTGATATTGATCTTCATCAATATCCTGATATTCATCAACCAGAATATAACGAAAGCCTGCCAACAAACGATCTCGAATTTCATCTGACTCAATGCCCAGCATGGATTTTTCACCTTGTAACAGTTGAGTTGCTTCCTTGATAATTTCTGAAAAGTGTCTTTCCCGATTGTCTTGCTGAGTCAAACTTGTCGTCATAGCATGGCCGGTTAATCGTAAACTTAAACCATGATAAGTTTGAATAACCATCTGTTTGGCATCCTCTCCAACCAGGTTTAACAAGCGCTGCCGCAATTCAGTGACTGCATTGCGATTAAAGCACAACACCAAAATACTTCGTGGCGGCACTTGTTTTACCCTTAACAAATAGGCACATCGATGCACAACCACACGGGTTTTACCAGAACCCGGCCCTGCTAAAATCAACAGATTTTCATGTTCATGACTGGCAACCAAGGCTTCTTGTTGCGGATTTTGTAAATCCGCAACAATCCGTTGAAAGGATTGTTGACTGGTAGCCCGTTCAATGACTTCCTTACGATCAGCAAAATAACGTTTGACAAATTCGGCCTTGTCCATTGAGAAATAGGCGACTACCAAAGCCAGCGCCTGACCTATTTTTTCCAAGCCCCGTTTTGCATACTCATTGATAACATGAACCTGAAAAATACGTTCACTATAATGTTGCGACAGCGGCTCATAGTCTCCCTTACTGTATCGACGGCCTTTTGCATCCGGCAATACCTGAATGGTCATCGCTTGACGAAATACAGCCAAACCTTTTTGTAATGTGATGACTTTTTGCTCATGAAGAAAATTCAGCGCTCTTTCAACCGCAGCCAAATGATCTTTTAATTCCGACCAGGTAACCAGATCATGTTTTAGTTCGTTTAACAAATCTTCTGCAGCAAACTCAACCAATACATCAGAAGACGGCGCTGTCGCTTCGGGGATGCGATGAAGAATCGCCTGTAACACAATATGCGCAACTGCCTGCCGGATTTGTGCAGTTTTTTCCAGTCCCTTCCAGTTGCGATTCAGTTTTACAGTATATTGATCCAGACCTTTATGTCTAATTGTTAAACTGCCTTTTTTCCCGGCCAGCCCCTGACCATCTTTGGACAAACTGGACAGTAGTAAACGCAAAATTTCCGGATTACTTTGCTGATAACCCTGATCCAGTAAATTTTGGTTAATCAATCGTAATGATAACTGTTGCCATTGATTTTGCTCCGCATCCGGAGCTTGTTCTTGTAACACTTTGATGACTGCTCTTTCCAGCTCACAGACTTTGACCAGCATGGATTTTGAAGAATTTGCCACTTTGTAGCGAACAAAAGCCGTCAGTAATAACTGTTTTTGAATTAGCCCTGCTTCTGCCATATCATGCAAGGTCCTAATCACCAACTGGCTGGCAGTCATCTTTTTTTGCTTGCTGTTTGCTTGTTCCTTTTCATCCAATATAAAAGCATTGTGTTGTGCTAATTCATCAGCGCTGAATCCTTCATCACTTTTGGCATTAAACAGATCTTCAATAATAGCGGACCAACGCTGTTGCTGTCTTCTGGACAAACCCAACGATGCAATTTTTTGTGTTGCTTCCTCCATGTTTTTTACCATTGGCCTGCCTTGAAAAACCTGGGTGCGGTTTTCATTGCGCTGAATAAACCCCGATTTTTCCAGCCAGGACACAGCTGTTTTTACTTTAGTATCGGCACTGTAATCTTCATTATCAAAAGAGGCATCAACATTATCATCCATTAATAATTCGCCAGTGGTTAACACCACATTGCCTTGTTGATCTTTTTTAGTTTTGCGAAGTCCTCTTAAAATTTGGCTAATATCCCGCTGGCTGATTTGTGAGGCGGCTGATAGTTTAAACTGGGTATCGATGTCGTTTTCATCAAACAGTAATATACATTCGGCTTGTAGTTGATCACGTCCCGCACGTCCTGCTTCCTGCAAATAGTTTTCCAGCGAACCTGGAATATCGGCATGAATCACCAGCCTGACATCCTCCTTGTCTATACCCATGCCAAAAGCGTTGGTTGCCGTAATCACGCGGGTAACGCCAGTAATAAAGTTTTCCTGAATATGTTTTTTTTCTGCCGCATCCTTGCCAGCATGGAATGCTTCAACTTGCCAGTCCTGTTGCTCAAGATATTCTGCAACCGTTTCTGTCTGCTTTTGTTTTGCACAATAAATGATCGCGCTACCACAATCCCCTAACCTTTCTTGTAATAATTGATTTATTCGAGGAAATTTATCGTTACTGGTGACCGTTTGTACTTCAAATTGCAGATTATCTCTTTCAACACCGCCTTCAAAAACTATCAGCTCCTGCGCTAAATTGGCGCGAAAATAATCGATAATTTCATCTCTGACATCCTGCTTGGCTGTTGCGGTAAAACATTGAACCGGCGGTAACAGGGCTTTTTGCTTATCCGCAAATTCCTTGATAAAACGAGCGGCATAAAGATAATCCGGACGAAAATCATGTCCCCATTTTGATAGACAATGCGCCTCATCAAATACCCAGCAGCCAATCTCCCGATGCTCGATAGCATGTTGAAATGAACGGTTTCGTAATTGTTCGGGTGAAACGTACAAAACTGCAATATCACCCATCTGAATGGCTTTCAATACCTCGCCCCGTTCTGGCGCAGTCAACATCCCATACAGGGCAGCAGTATTTGGCGCACCGGTTTTGTTGCGCAAGTTATCAACCTGATCTTTCATCAAGGCTTGTAAAGGTGAAATGACAATGGTCAAGACACCACGGCGTTGATATCGAACCAAAGCAGGGAGTTGATAACACAGTGACTTGCCGCCGCCTGTTGGCAAAATAGCAAACATCGGCGTGTCACTCATGGCAGCCTGCACAATTTGTTGTTGCAAACTTTCGCCATCCTCAGTTGCAGGCTCCTTTCTGAAAGCATAAAAGCCAAAAAACTGCTGCAACTGTTTAACCGGATGATGGGTTTCCAGGCAATAACTGCAATGAATATCGGTGCAGGGAATATCTCTTAACTGTCTTAATATCGGCGCCACATCTTCAAACTGCTGCCTGACCCACGGCGGTAATACCGAATTACCTCCTGCTACCCTGAGCCATGCCAAACAATATGCCAAAGCCACCCGTTTTTCTGGATCGATAAGTATTGCTTTGACGACTTCTTTCTGCGCGACAATGCATGTCTTCGTCTGGACTTTCTGCTTGAAAATATCGAGTGCTTCGTCGGAATTAATGACTTCTCCACCCATTGCAAGAAGGGCTTTTTGCAAACCAGTCCATTTGGTATTGCCAGCAAAAGCATAATGATAAAAACTTAAAATGTCCCTGCCTTGCTCTTGTAGAGCTTGCCATTGATCCTGAAATAATTGTTTCGCCAGCAACGCATCAGCCAAAGGATCATTCAAACTGTCTTTCACCAATTTGTAGTTTTTTACCAACCGATGATAAGGATTTTCCGGAAAGGCAAGGGGAGATAAAACCAGCGTATCAATAACTGGCTTGGTTAAAAAATCATAGTTGGTGGAAACAGCGCTGCAAACTGGCAAATCATGTTGCAATAAATTATGGCCTAACAAATAAGTTACGTCTCTCGCAAAGGTGTCCAGTTCGTTAAGCTTTTCTGTTGTTTTAAAAGGTGATTTTGCAACAAATCTGCTGCCTTGCCATTCAGCCCCAATAGCAAATATTTCACCATTTACCGTTGTTTCCAAATCCAGGCAACAGCAATTGTTAATAAATTGCTCCTCATCCCCTTTCATGCCTATTGAACTTACCTTCATACTTTAAGTAATTGTAATCATAACAAATAAAGATTAATAATATTCAGGATACTATAAGGAATTAATGGCATAATCAGTTCATTCTCCAATAAATTACTTGGAGAAACTAAACTCTTTTACAATTTGAGGAGACTAAAGATGACAAAAATATTAACGGCTACATTATTTTCAACTGCTTTTTTGTTGGCAGGATGCGATCAAGGCGCGCAGACTGAATCCAGCAATACTGGCGATTTGGCCTTCCAGGCAGAAGATACAAGCAAATCTGCAGCTGAGAGCACTAAGGAAATGGCCTCCCAAACATTGGATACTGCAAAACAAGCCACTGCCAGTGCTGCAGAAGGCGCAAAAGACATGGCAACTGGCGCTGTTGACACAACCAAAGAATTGGCTACTTCCGCTGTGGAAACAGGTAAAGAGGCTGCAAGCGCTGTTGCTGAAGGTGCTTCAGATATGACCACAACCGCGATTGAAGGAACCAAGGAGTTGGCAGGTAAAGCGGTTGATGCT
>CAZGYJ010000072.1:0-14706 GCA_964530345.1 uncultured Methylomonas sp. | reverse complement strand
GCATTCTACTCTTGCGAAGAATATTGACACTAATGATAAAACCATCTTCATAACAAACATCTTCACTTGCATGTTATTCTGCCAGAGCGTATCATTTTCTTTTATTAATTCTTCGGGTTTTCCAAAGCATCTTGGATTTGGAAATTAAACAGGAAGTCGGTGCGTATCTTTAAGCAAAGCCGACGCTGCCCCCGCAACGGTAATTGAGTATAAAATCAGCTAGCAGCCACTGTGTTGACTACATGGGAAGGCGCTGATTTTGGTCTTTAGACCCTCTCATAAGCCCGGATACTGGCCTGGAAGTGATTTTTTAATTTTGAATTGCGGAGGGCGATTCGGATGGTGTATCTTGATACCTGTCTTTACTCGCTTTCTGATTTGTTCCATCCCAAGGGATTATCTTTGTGAGGTATTTGCATGTCTACAAACTCTGAACTAATCGAATCAGGTATTGAATCTTCCTTTTGGCAAGATAAAATTCTGCCAGCCATCATAGTCAGTCTGTTCGCTGGATTTTTACTCTTCATGACCGGATTTGCAGAAACACCTGTTCTACACAATGCCGCTCATGATGGTCGTCATTCAGCTGGCTTCCCTTGTCATTAAGCAATAAAGGCATGATAAATTTCACCAACGCCAAGAATATAATTTTGACTGCTGCAGTTTCCGGCCTGTTTGCAGGACTGTTATTAACTATCGTTCAATATTTTTTTGTTATGCCTTTTCTTTTTGAGGCTGAAACCTATGAACAGGCTGCGACTGAAATATCGATGCCTTCAAAAGTTCATGAAATGGAAGAATGGCAGCCGGATGACGGCTTCGAACGAACACTATATACCGTTTTGGCGAATATCAGCATGGCTTTCAGTTTTTCAATGCTGCTTGGATCGGCAATTCTGGTATCGGGGAAACATATTAACTGGTTATCCGGTCTGCTTTGGGGAACTGCCGGTTATCTGGTATTTTTTGTTGCTCCAGCATTGGGTTTGCCACCTGAAGTGCCTGGTACTGAAGCGGCTGCACTTCATGACAGACAAATATGGTGGCTAATGACTGTTATGACAACAGCAATCGGACTGGCATTATTGGTTTTCCCTCACAACTGGATGTTAAAATTTACCGGACTTTTATTTCTGATTTCACCACATTTAATTGGCGCCCCGCAACCTGAAGCTCACAATGCCGTTGCTCCACAAACTGTCATTGAATCATTTATCCATGCTGCCATTTTTGCAAACCTGGTGCTCTGGCTGTCAATAGGACTTTGTCAGGGAGTTTTTACCAAAATAAGCCAGCCGCTAGACCATTAAATTTCTGTTTTTTCATCAAATCAATGCCTACCTATCACCGCCATATTTTGATGTGCGTAAGCCCCCTTTGCACTGGAAGTGGTATTAAGACACAAACCATATTCAAATTGTCGGGAGGAAAACTGGCACATTCTAACCGAGGCATTTCCAAACGCGAAAGGTATAGCTTCAGTGCTCTGTACACGACAAAAAATTTCATTTTCTTTTGGGCGTTTTGGAAAACAGCTAAATCATTGGAAATATTAAACACGCGTCATTACATCCCTGCGACAGAAATTTATATTTTCAATGACTTACCTATATTCTTACGATTTTTATCATGAACGAAGGCTTCAGTGAGAAAACCAATGCATGAAGCAAACCCGACTTCTATCGCAGTCCTGACACATGCACCCAATGATTTAATGGTATTGGAAAATGCATCACAGCAACTTCCCCAAGACTTTCCCAAACTTCAGGCAATCAATTTACAAACCCTGGAGGACAGTTCTCAACTGATCAATATTCTTGCAAAAGAATTGAGATCCAGCCGCATTATCATTTTACGTGTATTAGGTCGCGTTGGTAGTATTCCTGGTTTTTCACAATTGTTACTGCATATTCAGCAACAACAATGCCATTTAATCATTGTGAGTGGAACGGGTGAGCCTGATCCTGAACTGGCTGCAATTTCAACCGTTACTCCAGAAATACAGCATCAGGTATTAGAATATTTTCAAGCGGCGGGCAGTACCAATCTGGCCAATATGCTGAGATATCTATCTGATCAACTGATGCTGACTGGTTTCGGTTACGATGCCCCTATCGATTTACCCGAGCATGGTATCTATCATCCTGAACTAGATCAGGATGCAACGATAAATGACTGGCTGACTCTCCACAATGAGCAACAGCCTACAGCTGGAATAATTTTCTATCGTTCTCACTGGACTAGTGGCAATACCCGTTTTGTTGACGCCTTAATTGATGCATTAGAACAATTAGGAATGAATGTATTGCCTATATTTACTTCATCTTTAAAGACGAAAAATAATGAGCAATCATGTCTGCCCTGCGCTTTAAGTTATTTTTTCAAAAACAATATTAATAATACATTTATTGATGTTCTGATCAATACCACCTCTTTTGCCATGGGTGAAATCTCAGCAGGAGAAACAACGCTTGCAGGTTGGTCTGTCAATGCATTGGAACAACTTAATGTGCCTGTTTTGCAAGCTATTACCAGCGGTATGTTGGAACAACAATGGCAGCAGTCCACGCGTGGTTTGAATCCACTGGATGCGGCAATGAATGTCATGCTTCCCGAATTTGATGGCCGCATTATTACTGTTCCGATTTCTTTCAAAGCTAAACAAGGCAGCGCCAATGCACTAGCAGAATATCTCCCCGTACAGGATCGAATTGAACGTGTAGCGACACTGGCTAAGCGTTTTACAAATTTAAAGCATAAAGCAAATAACCAAAAAAAAATCGCCTTCGTATTTACCAACTCAAATAGCAAAGCTTCCCAGATAGGCAATGCAGTTGGCCTGGATGCCCCTGAATCATTAATGAATATTTTGCGGGCATTACAAGAAAATGGCTACCGGATTGATGCTTTGCCTGAAAACGGTACATTACTCATCCAACAACTAATAGACCACTGTTCTTATGATGAAATTTATCTGACTGCCGAACAACTTAATCAGGCGATGGGTCGTGTTTCTTCCGAGCAATATCAAAACTGGTTTGAACAACTGCCATCAGTAGTGCAGAATAAAATGATTGAACAATGGGGCGAACCGCCGGGTAAAGCTTATTTGCACGAAAACCATTTAACAGTAGCTGGAATCAATCTTGGTAATGCACTGGTTGTTTTACAGCCGCCGCGTGGCTATGGCATGGATCCTGACGCTATTTATCATCAACCGGATTTGCCGCCCACTCATCATTACTATGCACTATACCGCTGGCTTCGTGATGAATGGCAAGCTGATGCAATCGTTCATGTTGGTAAACATGGGACCGTTGAATGGCTGCCGGGCAAAGGGGTTGGCGTTTCCGGAACTTGTTTCCCAGATATATTGATGGCAGATCTGCCTTTGTTTTATCCATTCATCATCAATGACCCTGGCGAAGGAGCACAAGCAAAAAGACGTACCCATGCCACTGTAGTTGACCATCTGACACCACCAATGACTACAGCTGACACTTATGGAGAACTGGCAGAATTAACTCGTTTGGTTGACGAATATTATCAAATGGAAATCCTTGATCCGGGCAAATTACCTTTGTTACAGGAGCAAATTTGGGATTTGATTAAAAAAACCAACCTGAACGAAGACCTGCAACATAAGCTGCTGCACCACGACCACGACCACGACCACGATCATGTTAGTGCTCATAAACAACATAATGGTCACACTCATCAACACAAACTACCCGAGCAATTATCAGATATGGGTGGCGCTGAGGTTGCACATTTAATTGAAGATCTTGATGGCTATTTATGTGAGCTTGGCGCTGCACAAATCAGAGATGGATTACATACCCTGGGCCAAGCGCCAACTCAGGAACAACTTGATGATATGCTGGTTTCCCTGACTCGTGTCGTTAATCATAATATTCCCAGCCTGCCCGAGGAAATTGCCAAAATTTTTAATCTCGACCTTGATGCCTTGCTCGCAGCAAAAGGTAAGCGTCTGGCGTCAGCTTCTGAATTAGACAATCTAGTTGAACGTCCAGTTGTCACTCATTCTGATGCTCTGGAAGTAATCGATGAATTATGTCGGAAAATATTTTTTGAATGTCGTCAAAACAGCTATGCAACAAATACAATTGATGCAGTCATCACTGATGTCTTGGGCTGTCATGAACATCAGGCCATCCAAAATATCCATCAAATCCTGTCATTTGCGTGTCAAAAACTTATTCCGAATCTCCTTCGCGCTTCAGATGAAATCAGTAATTTGCTGAAAGGACTATCTGGCGGCTATATCCCTGCCGGCCCTAGTGGCTCACCAACGCGAGGCATGGCCAATATTTTACCAACTGGCCGCAATTTTTATTCCGTTGATCCGCGTAGCGTACCCTCGCAATCTGCCTGGCGTGTTGGTCAACAACTTGCTCACGAAGTCGTTGCAAGACATCAACGCGAGACAGGTAATTATCCTGAAAGTGTTGCCATCAGTATTTGGGGGACAAGCGCCATGCGAACTCATGGAGATGATGTTGCTCAAATACTGGCTTTATTAGGTGTCAAACCTGTCTGGAGACCTGAGAACAGACAAATCAGCGGTATCGAAATTATTCCCTTGGAACATCTCAAGCACCCTCGCATTGATGTTACCACCAGAATCAGTGGTTTTTTTCGAGATGCCTTTCCACAACTGATTGACTTGATTGATGATGCTGTTCAATTAGTTATCTTGCAGGACGAACCATTATCTGAAAATTTTGTCCGCAAACATTATCTGGAGGAAATTGATACATGGACTGACAAAGGTTATGATCAGGAACAAGCAACACAACGTGCTGGTTATCGTATTTTTGGCGCTAAACCCGGAAGTTATGGCGCCGGCATTCTACCTTTGATCCAGGAAAAAAACTGGCAGGCTGAAACTGATTTTGCCGAAGCTTACATCAACTGGGGTGGTTATGCTTATTCACGTAATACCCAGGGCGTTGCTCAGCATGATACTTTCCGCCAGCGTCTATCAAAAATTCAGGTTGCTCTGCATAACCAGGATAACCACGAACATGATATTTTTGATAGCGATGATTATTTACAATTTCACGGCGGTATGATTGCTACAATACGCGCATTAACAGGCCAACAACCCCGACATTATTTTGGAGACAGTCATGATCCGTCAAGAGCTCAGGTACGGGATCTAAAAGAAGAAACCTTACGAGTTTTCCGCTCACGCGTTGTCAATCCAAAATGGCTAAACAGTATTCAAAAACATGGTTATAAAGGGGGACTTGAACTGACCGCAACTGTTGATTATTTATTTGGCTATGATGCAACAGCTCATGTTATGGATGACTGGATGTATGAACAGGTTGCTGAAAGTTACGCATTCGACTCACAAATGCAACAATTTCTTCAGGAAGCAAATCCCTGGGCGCAGAATGCCATTACCGAGCGTTTACTGGAGGCTGCCCAACGTGGCATGTGGAGCAAACCAGACGAACAAACACTGGAAAAATTGCAACAATTGTACCTGAATAGTGAAGCATTATTGGAGGAACGTGGCGAAACGCCTCGTGATGTTTAAATGAAACAGCAAATCTTTCCTTTTTCTGCGATTGTCGGTCAAGAGCAATTAAAAACTGCACTCTTGCTTTGTGCAGTTGACCCATCCCTCGGAGGGGTATTAATCCGCGGTGACAAAGGATCTGCAAAAAGTACTGCTGCCAGAGCGCTAGCAAATATATTGCCTAACATTCAACATACCCAAGGCTGTGCCTTTAATTGCATACCAGAAAGACCTTCCAATTATTGTGATGTATGTCATAGTGACAATGCCTTGGTTAAAACCACAGCTGTTCCATTTATCAATCTTCCTTTGGGCGCAACTGAAGATCGTGTTATCGGCACGCTGGATATTGAACGTGCATTACAAGGGAAAACTCGTGCATTTCAGCCCGGATTACTGGCCAATGCACACCGTGGTATCCTGTATATTGATGAAGTCAATTTATTACAGGATCATCTGGTCGATGTACTACTGGATGCTGCTGCAATGGGAATCAACTCAGTACAGCGGGAAGGTCTATCGATAACTCACCCGGCCCGTTTTACATTGATTGGCACCATGAATATCGAAGAGGGAGATTTACGCCCTCAGTTATTAGACCGTTTCGGCTTAATGGTTGAAGTTACAGCGCCATTAGACAAAAGTTTACGTACAGATATCGTACGCAGACGTATTCAGTTTGAAAGCAACCCCGATCAATTTGTAACACAATGGTCAGGGCAAGAAAATAAACTACGCCAGCAACTCACCGCTGCCCAGGATACTTTAAACGAAGTAGTTTTGCCTGAACAATTGCTGGATCTGATTATTCATATTTGCTGTGAATTTGAAATCGCCAGTCTCCGCGCTGATATTGTTATGTACAAGGCTTCACGCGCTCTTGCTGCTTTGAATAATCGCCTGGAAGTTTCGCATGATGATGTTAAAAAAGTGGCTGAACTGGTGTTACCACATCGACGTAGACGTAAGCCTTTTGAACAACCGGAATTAAATCAGCAACAACTTGACGACCTGGTTCAACATGCAAATCAATCTGCAATACCCGAGCATGACAGCCCGCTATTGCAAGAAACAACAGACCCAGAGCAACAAGACGAGAATGAACTGCCAATTACCAAACAACCTGAACATTCTTCAGACGTGTTTTCTGCCACAGAAGTCGAACAAATCAGACAAATCAATGTTGCTTCTGCCTCTCAACAAAGTGTATCTGGGAAACGCAGCAAAAGCCTAACTACCAACAGAGGTCAGACTATCCGTACCGTTGCCAATGAAAACCCTGAACAAATCGCTATTGCCGCTACTTTACGAAATGCAGTCATTAGAAATCCCAACGATTTCAAGGTTACAAAAAAGGATTTACAACAACGAATCCAGGAAAACAAAACTGCTAATCTGATTATTTTAGTCGTTGATGCGTCTGGCTCAATGGCAGCACAACGACGTATGGAAACGGTCAAGGGTTCAGTCCTGGCGTTACTCACCGATGCCTATCAAAAACGCGATCAGGTTGCCGTTATCGCTTTTCGCGGCAATCAAGCAGAAATTGTATTAGCTCCAACACAAAGCGTAGATCTTGCCGAACAAAGTTTGCGTGAATTACCCACAGGAGGGAGAACCCCTCTGCCCCATGCCTTGTATTTAACCCTTGAACTGCTAAAAAGAAATAATAATATGCAACCGTTATTGATTCTTCTAACCGATGGCAAAGCTAATATTGGCATTGATAATAATACTGATCCCTGGCATGAAACCCTTAAATTCGCCGATCTTATTGCTCAACAGTCTCTTTCCTGCTTGGTCATCGATACAGAAACCGGCTATTTGCGTCTTGGCCACGCATCAAAACTTGCCAAGGCAATGATGGCAGAATACTTGACCCTGGAAGAGTTATCAGCGGAAAATTTAACCATCACCATTCGTAACCAACTGAAAGGGAAAAAATCTTGATTATCTGTATTGGAGCAGGCCCTGGCGATACCGGATATTTAACATGCCGTGGTGCAGAACTGATTCAACAGGCCGATATTGTTGCAGGTTTTAATGCTGTGGTTAAGGTTGTAGAAACTCTGATCCCTGACACTGCTACAGTTGTATTAATGAACTATCGCGACCAGACTGAAAAGCTTGCAGAAGTTGCTGAAGCACATCACTCTGGCAAAAAATGTGTCATTGTCTTTATGGGAGATATTCATTTCAGTGGCTTTCAATATCTGGAACGAGTTGAACGTGCCTGCGGTCACGCTGTAGAAACCTTACCTGGAATCTCATCAGCGCAAATCCTGGCATCACGGGCTAGAGTGTGTTTTGATGAAACCACCTTTATTACTTTTCATCGCCGTGGCGACCTGACCCCTTTTAAGCTCCATTTAGTCAATGTATTAAATGATCAGCGAAATGCTATTGTGATTCCCTGCCCCTGGGATGCAGCGCGTTCGTTTATGCCTCGACATATCGCCGCCTATTTGATTGAACAGGGTGTCGCCATAAATCATCCCGTGGAAGTCTGGGAGAACCTGACCGGAAATGAAGCAGCATGGAAAGGTAATTTACTTGAATGTACGGAACATGATTTCTCTGATATGAGCATCATGTTGATTCGCTGTATTTATCAAATGCCCAGCCAAATTGATGCAGCTGCACCAGCATGACCCAGAAGCCGAATAATTTGCCTGGGCTTGTTATTGCAGGCCATGGCAGCCGTGATCCTGATGGCATCAAAGAATTTGAGCGCATGGTGGCATTTGTTCGAGAAAAAACACTCGACCGGACAATAACTCATGGTTATCTTGAGTTTTCCAACCCGACTATTGAACAAGCTATAACTGAAAATATCAAAGCCGGAAACAAACAAATTGTTATGGTTCCAACAATTTTGCTGGCTGCGAGACATGGTAAAAATGACATGCCCAGCGAAATGCTGAACTTGCAATGTGATTTCCCCAATATTCAGCTTGTTCTTGCAGCCCCTTTGGGGTTGGACCCATCGTTAATGCAGCTTGCACGGGAACATATCATTTCTGCCGAAGCAGCATCAACTCATGATATGTTACGAACTGAATCATGCCTGGTAGTGATAGGACGCGGCACGACCGACCCTGATGCCAACAGTGAAGTCTATAAACTGGCCCGCATGTTGGAAGAAGGCATGGGTTTTGGTGGCTCATATGTTTGTTATTCTGGCACTACTAATCCTTTAGTCGTCGATGGCTTGCGCATTGCTGCGAAAATGGGATTTAAGCGCCTTGTGGTATTTCCTTTCTTTTTGTTTGATGGAATTCTTGTAAAACGCATTGTTACTGCTGCTACTGAACTGCAACAGCGCGAACCGGATTTGGATATTGTCATTGCCCGACACTTGGGTGCTCACCCGCTGGTGTCGGAAACCATTATAAAACGCGCAAATGAAGCTATAGAAGGTCATGCAGACATGAACTGCTCGCTTTGCAAATATCGTGTGCAAATTATTGGTTACGAACAGCAATTAGGAGAGCCTCAACAAGCTCATCATTTGCAGATGCGTAATCTTATTGAAAAGCAACAAGATTCAGACACACAATCGCCATCATTCTCTCCCTATCAGCCCCACCCTATTGAAACTGAAAGTTTCCGTATTATTGAAACGGGCCGGGACTGGTCAAAATTTCCCGAAGCAACCTTGACCATCTTGAAACGTCTGGTCCATACCAGCGGCGATTTCTCGGTTCCGGAAGATATTTATTTTTCTCCTGGCGCTGTTGACACGGGCATCCTTGCATTACTCCGCTGCAGAAGAATTATTACCGATGTCACTATGGTTCAAACCGGATTAAAACGAGTGTTACTACAACAATTAGCAATAGATACCTGGTGCGGGGTTCACGACAGGGAATCTCATTTGCTGGCTGAAAAATACCAAATCACACGGAGTGCAGCAGGTATGAGACGAGGCTTTGAAAAATTTGGAAATGATGTGGTCATTGCCATTGGTGATGCGCCCACAGCCATTATTGAAACTATCCGATTAATTCGTGAACATGGCTGGCGGCCACAACTGGTTGTTGGCTTACCGGTTGGTTTTATCGGCACCCGGGAAAGCAAACAAGCTTTACGCCGCTGCCTGCAAGTTCCAAGAATAACCAACTCTGGCACACGCGGAGGTTCACCCTGGGCTGCCAGTGTTATCAATGGCTTGATGATAGATGCAATAAACCAGATTGCCAGTTATGAGCAGGAACAATCCCCCGTTGAATAATTACAAGCTATTTGATCTCAATATCCCCGCTGCCAATGGCCTGAAACGAGGCTTTACCACTGGAACTTGCGCAACCGCAGCCACGCAAGCCGCACTGACTTTATTACTTACAAATACAAAAATGGATACGGTTCCAGTTGTTTTACCAACAGGTACAGATTATTCCAATGATAATTGGCATGATCAACAATTTATCCCAATTCCAATTCAGGATGTTAAATGGAATGATAACAATACTGCCTATGCTTCAGTTATCAAAGATGCCGGTGATGATCCTGACCGAACCCAGGGCGCTACTATCTTTGCCGAAATCCGAAGCAATCATTTGAATCATATTCGTTTTCTTGCCGGAAAAGGGGTAGGAACAGTCACCAAACCTGGCATTAACTTACCTGTCGGAGCAGCGGCTATTAATCCAATACCACGAAAAATGATTCAACAAGCGCTACAGAAAATAATGAATGAGAATGCTCTACCAGCTGATAACCTGGGATATGACATCACTATTGGTTGTATCAACGGTGAAAATATTGCTAAAAAAACCTTTAACCCTAAATTAGGTATCGAAGGCGGCATATCAATACTGGGAACGTCAGGAATTGTCGAACCCATGTCATTATCATCCTGGATTGCATCCATTGAAGTTTATGTCAAAGTTGCATTGGCTGATAATTCTACAGAAATCGCTCTTCTTCCCGGAAAAATAGCGCGCAGCTTCGTCAAACAACAATTACAGTTGCCTACACATAAAGCAATTGAAATTGCCAATTTTCTAGGCGAAGCACTGGACTTTACACAGTCTATTCTTAATCAACAGCATCGACGTTTAAACAAACTATGGCTGCTTGGTCATCCTGGTAAACTTGCCAAAATACTTGATGGTTCATGGAATACGCACTCAAGTAAAAGCAAAATGGCTATGAACAATGTTGCAAAAATTGCTGCCCAGTATAGCCTTTCGAAACAAACACTACGAATTATCCAACATGCCGACACAGTTGAATCCATTATTCAACAACTGAAATATCATACCGAAGGAAAAAAATTGTGGATCTGCGTTGAAAAACAAATTGCCATGCTGGTAAAGCAACGAGCTCCTTTAGTTGAATTGGTTGAAGTCAGATTATTTGACCTGAAAGGAAATCCTATTGGAGTCGATGCATGAATCAATCTACTACAGGCCGTTTTTATGGTATCGGTGTTGGCCCCGGGCCCGAAGGTTATTTGCCGGTTGCAGCCCTCGATGTTCTGAAAAAAGTTGATATCATTTATATTCCAAAATCCCGCAGCAGTTCTCAGTCCGTAGCTATGCAATGCCTTTCTGGTATCAATATCCCCCAACAAAAATTTCAGGAAATCGAATTTACTATGGCTAATGATCGCAGCCTGTTACGTTCTTTTTATACTGAACTTGCAAAAACCGTTGCTGCCGAACTTGAAAAAGGCGCCTCTGTCGCCTACTTAACAATAGGCGATACCATGACCTATTCAACTTATGGTTATCTTTTAGCCGCTTTGCAGGAAAAACTGCCTCAACTTACTTACCGCACATTCCCCGGCATTACCAGCTTTTCTGCTGCTGCTTCTGCGCTATCATGGCCGTTGGGTGAAGGAAAGGAACGTATTTTAATTTTACCCTGCCCTGATAATCAAGAATCCTTACGACAGGATATTGAAAGTCATGATGTGATTGTACTCATGAAAATCGGCTCACGTCTGGAATGGGTATTATCCTTACTCAATGAAATGGGAATTTCCCAGTATTGTGGTTTCGCTGGTCGCATTGGCTTACCCGGTGAATTGCTGAGCAATGATATAATCAATCTGCAAACCAGTCAGGCAACGGGTTACCTTGCCACTCTATTGATCAGAAAAACTGCAAAACAAAAAAGACATTCATGAAAGTTTATTTTATTGGTGCTGGCCCCGGTGCTGCAGATTTGATTACCTTACGAGGTGCAAAAATTCTCGGGAATTGCAAAATGGTATTATATGCAGGATCACTGATCCCGGAGGATATGCTACAGCATTGCCAATCTGAAGCTGAATTACTGGATACTTCCAAGCTTGATCTTGAACAACAACAGGCGTGTTATCAGCGTGCCAAACATGCCGGCATAGACGTTGCGAGACTTCATTCAGGCGACCCTGCCATTTACGGCGCCACTGCTGAACAAATGCATCGGCTTGATAACATGGACATTGAATATGAAATTATACCTGGCGTTTCCTCATTTAGTGCTGCTGCCGCTGCCATTAATTCTGAATTAACAAAACCGGAAATATCACAAAGCATCATCTTGACACGCGTCTCAGGTCGCGCCTCGGCGGTACCTGAACTGGAATCAATCGATAAATTTGCCCAGCATCAAGCAACCATGTGCATTTTTCTTTCCGGCCCTCATTTAAAAAAAATTGTTGCTGACTTGTTATTGCACTATCCACCAACAACGCCCGCTGCATTGATATATCGCGCCACCTGGCCGGAACAAAAAAGCTATAAAGGTACCTTAGAAACCATAATACAGGATACCGCAACAGATAACTGGAATCTGACAACCATGCTGCTTGTTGGTTCTGTTTTAGATGAACACATGCAAGCTGAATCCAGTTTATATGATAAAAATTTCACACACATTTTTCGGGTACCAAAAAAAAACCCTCAGACCGAAGCATGAACGATTCTTTAGCCATCTGGCAAGTGAGAAGCCACAGCAATATGCTGGCTGATTTCTTATGCAAACGATTGAATGCCAAAATTTATGCTCCAGAAGAGAAAACTAAACTGAGTCAGGCTGAACGCTTTGCTACCGTTTTTCATTCCCATAGTCACTGGATTATATTGGCTACAACTGGAATTACTGTAAGATTCCTCAATGGTCTGATGCAGGATAAAAATTCTGACCCAGCCGTTGTGGTATTGGATGAAGCCGCCCGTTATGCCACCTCCCTGCTAGGAGGTCATGAGGCTGGCGCCAATGAACTGGCCTATCGAGTCGCTAACGAAGTAGGGGCTGTTCCTGTCATTAGCACAGCCAGCGAAACACTAAAACCTTTTGTCTTGGGTATCGGCTGTAGAAAAAATATTTCTGTAGAAGCCATTGAAGCGGCAGTGTTACATACATTAAATGGGGAAACATTTGATCAAATACGTGAAATTGTAACTATTGATCTAAAGTCAAAAGAACCAGGCTTGATCAAATTTTGCCAACAACACCACATTCCTCTTCGCATCTTGCAAAACGAAACCATTGCAGCGCGTCAGTGGGTAACACAACCTTCCACTTGGGTACAACAAAATATTGGTCTGGATGGCGTTTGTGAACCTTGTGCATTAATAGCCTGTAACCGTGGAAAACTGGTTATTCCAAAAACCACACTGAATGGTGTTGCCGTTGCCGTTGTTAAAGATATTGAATGGGGAAGTCGATGACAGGCATTTTAAACCTGGTCTCAGTAGGGCCAGGGTTTGCTGATTTAATCATTCCCCGAGCCGAAACAGCATTAAAAAACAGTGATATTATCGTCGCTTATGAATTGTATTTACGCTGGATACAACCATGGATAAAAGATAAGGAAATTCACACTCCACCGCTCACCCAGGAAAAACAACGCGCCTTACTCGCTATCGAAAAGGCTCGGCAAGGCGCCAGAGTCGCCTTGATTTCCAGTGGTGATATTGGTGTTTATGCCATGGCAGCCCTGGCCTTTGAAGAGTTACATGATGATGACAAATTTGAAGTGAATGTCATCCCCGGCATCACTTCCGCCAATGCATGTGCTTCATTACTTGGGTCTCCATTATCACATGATTTTGCTACCCTCAGCTTGTCTGATTTGCTATGTCCCTGGGACTGGATTGAACAACGCGCCACCCATATTGCTGCTGCAGATCTTAGCTGTGTCATGTATAACGTGCAAAGCGCAGATCGACAAGATGGCGTCTATAAAATCCTGCAGATCATGCTTGATCACAAATCACCGGATACCTTTTGCGGTGTTGTGAAAAATGCTTATCGACCTGGACAAATAGTTAAAATTCATCAACTTGGTGAACTCCCCAGTGTTAAATTTGATATGCTGACTTCCATTGTTATTGGTAATCGTTTTACACAACGGAAAAACAACTATATTTTTACTCCTCGAGGATATAATGACTGGCAATTACCAAACAAAAAAACTGCCGACCACTTTATTCCTGATTCGGCACTCTGGATTTATACCGGAACAAGTGATGGTAATGAACTAGCCCTGAAACTATGTCACTCCGGTTACCAAGTCGTTATCTCAACTGCAACCAAACATGGCGGCGAGCTGGCACAGAAAAAATGTCCCAATGCAACTATCTGGAATGGCCCGAAAGGTATCCAAGCACGCAGAAAAGCTTTGCTGGAAAACCATGCCAGAGTAATTATTGACGCCACTCATCCCTACGCCGCTGTCATATCAAAACAACTTATGGAATTGGCAGCAGAACTAGATATTCCATATTTGCGTTTTGAACGCTCCACTAACCTAGATGAGAAATCAACAATTGTTCATTCCACAATTGTTGAAGCCATCGAACATGCCATAACCATCGGACAAAAGATTTTTCTTGGCATTGGTTACAAAGATCTGCATACCCTTACACGACTACCGGGTACAGACAAAAAACAATGGTTTGCAAGAATTACCGCAGAACCAAAATTTATACAACAAGCTTTAAACGCAGGCATCCCGCAAAATCACCTATGTGCCATGCAAGGCCCTTTCTCGAAACAATTTAATATAGCCTTATGGCGAGACTGGGGAATAGATTGCGTCATCACTAAAAATTCAGGCACAGCAGGCGGTTTTGACGCTAAAATCGAAGCTGCCAAAGAACTTAATATTCCTCTACTGGTCATTCAAAAACCAGAACTTGATTATCCAGTCATTT
>CAZGYJ010000071.1:0-14723 GCA_964530345.1 uncultured Methylomonas sp. | reverse complement strand
CATCAGACGCTGCTATCAATGCTACCTCTAAGCTTCCTTATTCAACTTCAGCACCATCAATTTCATCAGACAAAACAGGTCTATCAATTAGCTCTATGTAAGCCATTGGCGCCGAGTCACCTGGCCTCAAACCACACTTCATAATTCTTACATATCCACCAGGCCTATCCTGATATCTTGGCCCCAACTCATTAAAAAGTTTGCTAACAATCGACCGATCCCTAAGTTTTGAAAAGGCAATTCTTCGTTTAGCTACGGTATCTTCCTTAGATAAAGTAATTAAAGGCTCAACAACACTTCGTAACTCTTTGGCTTTTGGCAATGTTGTTTTAATTAATTCATGGTCAAATAAGGATACAGCCATATTGCTAAATAATGCTTTCCGATGACTGCTATTTCTATTTAATTTTCTTCCTGATTTACGATGTCTCATAATGTTTTAATAAGTTGATAAATTAAAAATTTGCTTGCGCCTGTTCAATGAGATTTTCAGGTGGCCAATTTTCAAGACGCATTCCCAAAGAAAGCCCTTTTAAGGCAAGAACGTCTTTTATTTCAGTCAGAGACTTTTTTCCTAAATTTGGTGCCTTGAGCAACTCAACTTCGGTTCGCTGAACTAAATCACCAATATAAAAGATATTTTCTGCTTTCAGACAATTAGCCGACCTCACCGTCAATTCTAAATCATCTACAGGACGTAGGAATACAGGAGAAATTTCTGGTTCATTTTTGGGTTCTTCATCTTGAACTTGTTCTGGCACTTTCTCAAAATCAACAAAAACTGATAGCTGATCATGGAGTATTGAAGCTGCAAGTTTTATAGTTTCTTCTGGATCAACTGTACCATTAGTTTCCATCTCAATGATTAGCTTATCAAGATCAGTCCGTTGCTCCACTCGGGTACTTTCAACTTTATAAGCTACTTTTACGACAGGGCTATACAAAGCATCCACTAGTAACGAACCAACGATGTTTGTTTCTTCACTTTCCCTGCGTTGTGCTACTGGCACGTAACCTCTCCCTCTCTTGACATGAATCTTGATTACTAGCTCACCGCTATCAGTTAAGTTAGCGATGACCATATCTTCATTTACAATTTCGACATCATGAGGCAAATCGATATCTTTTGCGGTAACTGGCCCAGGACCTTTTTTACTAACTAATAATTCTGCTTCATCACGAGAATGTAACTTAATCGATAGGCTTTTTAAATTAAGAAGTATATCAATAACGTCTTCATGAACCCCATCAATGGTAGTGTACTCGTGATCCACACCTTCAATTTCAACCGATGTGACAGCACATCCAGGTATAGTAGACAACAAAACTCTTCTAAGAGCATTGCCTAATGAATGCCCAAAACCACGCTCTAAAGGTTCAATAACAATTCTAGAGTGACACGGGGATTTACTTTCTACTTCGACTAAACGAGGTTTTAATAAACTCGTAATGGCACTATGCATTTAATACCTCTTAACACTCAATTATTTTATTTAGAATACAATTCGACAACAAGCTGTTCATTAATATCGGATCCCAAATCAACGCGATCAGGCAGTGATTTGAATATTCCGGTTAATTCCTTAGCATTCATCTCAAGCCACGCAGGAAAACCGTATTGTTCGGTAACGTTAATAGCGTCAACGATCCTTTGCTGCTTCTTTGCTTTGTCCCTAATTTTTATTTCATCTCCAGCAACAACCTGATATGAAGGAATGTTAATCACTTTTCCATTGACGACTATAGCTTTGTGGCTGACTAGTTGACGTGCTTCAGCTCTTGTTGAAGCAAACCCCATTCTATAAACCACATTATCAAGTCTAGACTCCAATAGATTCAATAAGTTTTCACCTGTTGACCCCTTCATTTGAGCAGCCTTCTTATAGTAATTTCTAAATTGCTTCTCTAAGACGCCATAAATTCTACGTAACCGTTGTTTTGCGCGTAACTGAAGTGCATAATCTGAATGCCTAGTTCGTCTTGTACCATGCTGACCAGGCGGCTGATCTAATTTGCATTTCCCTTCTAGAGATTTCCCTCTACTTTTTAACAGTAAGTCCGTGCCTTCACGTCGACTCAATTTACATGTTGGTCCAATATATCTTGCCATATTAATTACTCCGGATGCTATACTCGGCGTTTCTTGGGTGGACGACATCCATTGTGAGGTATTGGCGTCACGTCTGTAATATTGTTTATCTTAAATCCTAAATTGTTTAATGATCTAACTGCAGATTCACGGCCAGGCCCAGGGCCTTTTATCTGGACATCAAGATTTTTCATGCCATACTCTAAAGCGACGCTTCCTGCTCTTTCTGCGGCGACCTGCGCAGCAAATGGGGTGCTTTTTCTTGAACCTCGGAAGCCTGACCCTCCAGAAGTAGCCCATGCCAATGCATTACCCTTTCTGTCAGTTATTGTAATGATTGTATTATTAAAAGTTGCATAGACATGGACAATACCATCAGCAATTTCTCTTTTAACTCTTTTTTTTGATCGGCTTGTACTCGCCATTTAATATACCTCTAGCAAAGTTTATTTGTGGATTGGTTTCCGTGGCCCTTTTCTGGTCCTGGCATTAGTTTTAGTTCGTTGCCCTCTCAAAGGCAATCCTCTTCTATGCCTGATCCCACGATAACAACCCAGATCCATTAAGCGCTTGATATTCATAGAAATTTCGCGCCGCAAATCTCCCTCTACCGTCATGTCGCCCACAACACTTCGAATCTTATCGAGCTGTTCTTCAGATAATTCCTTAATTTTTGATGATGGCGAAATTCCAACCTCACTGCATATTTTATTAGCGGTGACTCTACCAACACCATAAATTGATGTTAATGCTATTTCAGCATGTTTGTGATCAGGTACATTAATCCCGGCAATACGTGCCATTTAAAACTCCTCTAACATATCTCTACTAAAAGTAAACTGCCCATAGTACCATGTTTGATGCAATAGACAAGTACATTTTAACCTTGTCTTTGTTTATGCCTTGCATCTTTGCAAATAATGCGGACTACGCCCCTTCTTTTAACTACCTTGCAATTTCTACAAATCTTTTTTACCGACGCTCTTACTTTCATAATTATCTCCGAATTGTTTATATGAGATTACCTTTTCAAATTAGCTTTTTTCATCAGCCCCTCATATTGCTGAGACATTATATGTGTCTGCATTTGAGATATAAAATCCATTACTACAACAACAATAATCAACAGTGATGTTCCTCCAAAATAAAAAGGAACATTCCAATAAACAATAAGGAACTCAGGTAATAAGCACACGGAGGTGATATATAAAGCACCTGCCAACGTTAACCGAGTCATCACCTTATCAATATAAGCAGCCGTTTGCTGACCAGGTCTAATTCCAGGCAAGAATGCTCCCGATTTTTTTAAATTGTCTGCAGTTTCTTTCGAATTAAAAACCAAAGCAGTATAAAAAAAACAAAAGAAAATAATAGCCGTTGCATAGAACATTACATAAACTGGCTGACCAGGTGATAAAGCCGTAGCAATGTCTTGCAACCACCCAAATCCTTCAGCATTACCAAACCAACCAGCAATAGTCGCAGGGAATAAAATTATACTGGAAGCAAAAATTGGCGGAATAACCCCTGCCATATTTAGTTTGAGAGGTAAAAAGCTACTTTGACCGGCAAACATACGCTTACCTTGCTGGCGCTTTGGGTAATTAATAATTATCCTACGTTGCCCTCTCTCGACAAAAACCACTAATGCAGTAACTGCTATTGTTAGCAAAAAAAGGATAATAATGAAAGCCCCATTAAGTTCGCCCGTACGGGCGAGCTCCAATGTTCCACCAATGGCTTTCGGTAGCCCCGCCACAATACCAGCAAATATAATCATGGATATGCCATTACCAATACCGCGCTCAGTTACTTGCTCTCCCAACCACATTAAAAAAATGGTTCCCGTAACCAGAGTTATCGCAGTAATTACGATAAAGCTAACACCTGGATTAATAACAACGGACAATCCTCCTGCAGTCTGGTTTTGTAAAGCAATCGAAATACCAATTGCTTGAAAAGTTGCCAGCACAACAGTTCCATATCTTGTGTATTGGGATATTTTTCGTCTTCCAGACTCGCCTTCTTTTTTTATCTGCTCAAATTTAGGAATGACAACTGTCATGAGCTGCATAATAATAGAAGCAGAAATATAAGGCATTATCCCCAAAGCAAACAAACTGAAACGTTTTAATGCCCCACCGGAGAACATATTAAACATATCGAGAATTGATCCCTCTTGTTGCTTAAACATTAAAGACAATGCATTTGGGTCTATTCCAGGAACCGGTATATGTGCGCCTATTCGATATACAAACAATGCTCCCAATACAAAAAGCAATCTTGCTCTTAATTCAGACAGATTACCTGTTTTCGTTTTCATTACAGCTTCTGGTGTGCTCACTTTGCCCTATGCCTCAACTTTTCCACCGGCAGCGAGTATGGATGCTTCAGCACCACCAGTAACTTTTATACCTTTAATTGTTAATGGTTTCTCAATTTTGCCAGATTTAATTATTTTTATATTTATTGCAGTCGAAGGCACAATATTTTGTTTTTTTAGAACTGATATATCGACCATTTCAAGACCAAGGGAATTTAACTCGCTCAGCCTCACCTCTGCGGAATATTTTTTCTTTCTAGAAGTAAACCCAACTTTCGGTAATCTCCTTTGCAGTGGCATCTGACCACCCTCAAATCCAACTTTATGAAACCCACCACTTCTAGACTTTTGTCCTTTATGGCCTCTACCACATGTCTTTCCGAGTGTTGATCCAATACCTCTGCCAACACGCTTAGCTTTTCGCTTTGAACCTGGCGCAGGCTTTAATGTATTCAAATGCATTAACTTTCCTCTACTCTTACCATATAGGATACTTTTTTTATCATCCCCCGGTTTTCAGGAGTATCTAGAACCTCAACAGTTTGATTAATCCTTTTTAACCCCAAGCCTTGCAAGCAAGCCTGGTGATTCCTTAGACGTCCGTTTTTGCTTTTGGTCATTGTAACGGTAATCTTTTTTTCAGCCATGACAATATTATCCAATTATCTCTTCTACTGTTAATCCGCGTTTAGCAGCAACCTGCTTAGCATCACGCATGTCACTCAAACCATTTATTGTTGCTCTAACCACATTAATTGGGTTATTTGTCCCTATACATTTAGCAAGAACATTATTAACTCCAACTACTTCAAATACTGCCCGCATCGCGCCACCAGCAATCACCCCAGTACCTTCTGATGCAGGCTGCATATATACCTTTGCAGCTCCAGTTGAGGCCATGATCGGGTATTGCAGCGTACCGTTTTTTAGTAAAACCTTATGCATATTTTTTCTTGCTTGTTCAAGAGATTTTTGTATTGCTATAGGTACTTCTCGTGCCTTACAGACACCATAGCCAACACGACCCTCTCCATCGCCTACTACTGTCAGAGCAGTAAAGCCAAAGACTCTACCACCTTTCACTACTTTTGCAACTCGTCGAACAGAAACAAGCTTTTCTTGCAATCCATCGGAATTATCTTGATTATGTGCTGCTGCCATCATATTCCCCTAAAATTTTAATCCAGCTTCGCGAGCAGCATCCGCTAGTGCTTTAACTCGACCATGATATTTAAATCCAGAACGATCAAATGCAACCTCAGATACACCTGCTTCTAATGCTTTCTTTGCAATCTGCTCCCCAACAAGAGATGCTGCATTAATGTTACCACCTGATTTAATTTCCGTTTTAACCTCCGGCTGTACAGACGATGCTGACGCCAAAGTTTTAGTGCCATCTTGACTTATTACCTGCGCGTAGATATGTTGCAATGTCTTATGCACTGTCAAACGGTTCATACCAGCTTTCTTTATCTTTTTCCGCAGCTTCAATGCACGCCTCATGCGAGCTAATTTCTTATCTTTCACTTTTCTACCTATTTTTTCTTGGCTTCTTTTCTAATAACATATTCATCAACGTATCTGACACCCTTACCTTTATATGGCTCTGGTGGACGATAAGACCGTATCTTAGCTGAAACAGCCCCCACTTGCTGTTTATCCTTTCCCTTTACAATAATTTCTGTCTGACTTGGTGTCTCAATGACCACACCTTCAGGGATTTCATAGTCAATCGGATGCGAATAACCTAAGGTAAGATTTAAAACCTTACCTTTCACTTGAGCCCTATATCCGACTCCAATCAAGGTTAACTTTTTTTCAAATCCTTGTGATACTCCAGTTATCATATTATTGACAATCGCACGCGCTGTTCCAGCTTGCGCTTTAGCTTGTCTATCATTTTGATCCCAAGTTACCTTTATTTGGTTTTCTTTAATCTCTAGATCAACTGAATTATGAACTTGGTGCTTCAATTCTCCTTTTGAACCTTTGACAACCATTATCATGCCATCTTTTTTTACTTCAACTCCTTTTGGAATTGTTATCGGATTATTTGCAACTCTTGACATTGTATCGGCCTAATAAATTATTAACTGACTGTACAAAGAATTTCGCCGCCATACCCTAAAGCGCGAGCTGCTTTGTCTGTCATTACACCCTTTGAAGTTGAAACTATTGCTGTACCCAAACCACCAAGCACTTTTGGCAGTTCGTCTTTGGATTTGTATATTCGCAAACCAGGCTTACTTACACGTTTAACAGTTTCGATCACAGGCATACCATTGTAATACTTCAAAAAAATAGTCATCTCTTCTTTTACACCATTTTTATTGGTAGTGAAATCTTTGATATAACCCTCTTGTTTTAATACGCTAGCAATTGCTACCTTTTGCTTTGACGATGGCAATCTAACACTTTCTTTTGCCACTGCCTGTCCATTTCTAATACGAGTCAACATATCAGCAATTGGATCTGACATACTCATGAGCGCTCTCCCGTTTCTATCATAATCATCTATATACTACCAGCTTGCTTTTACCAAACCTGGAACATCCCCTCTCATAGTCGCCTCCCTGAGCTTATTTCGGCTTAACCCGAATTTCCGATAATATCCATGAGGTCGTCCCGTCAGATTACATCTGTTCCTCAATCTCGATCGACTCGAGTCTCTAGGCAACTTCTGCAATTGAAGCTGTGCCGCTTCTTTGTCATCATAACTTGCATTAGCATCTTTAATAATGGATTTTAGCGCTTCACGTTTAGCACTATATTTGTTGACCATTTTTATGCGCTTGTTTTCACGCGCTATCATTGACTTCTTAGCCATAACTCGCCTTTAACTTTTAAATGGAAAATTGAATAGCTTTAGCAAAGCCAATCCTTCTTCGTTCGTTCTTGCACTGGTTGTGATTGAAATATCTAAACCACGTAATGTATCAATCTTATCGTAATCTATTTCGGGAAAAATTATTTGTTCAGTGACGCCCATAGTATAATTTCCTCTTCCATCGAAACTTTTTGGGTTTAATCCTCTAAAATCTCGTATTCTTGGAATCGCAATACTTATGAGTCTATCTAAAAACTCATACATTCGCTCACTTCTCAAAGTCACCTTACAACCAATTGGCATATCATCACGTATTTTAAATCCTGCAATCGATTTTCTAGCTTTTGTTACAACAGGTTTTTGACCTGAAATTTTCTCTAAATCACTTAAGGCGGCTTGCATTATTTTTTTATCTGCTACAGCTTCGCCGACACCCATATTCAAGGTGATTTTCGTTATTTTAGGAACCTGCATTAATGATTTATAATCAAATTGTTTCTTCAATGAAGGTTGAATCTGTTCCTTATACTGTTGTTGTAATCTTGCCATAGCTATTTGTGTACCTAAACATCAATTGTTTCTTTATTCGATTTGTAAAATCGAACTTTCCGCCCATCTTCCAACTGACGGATACCAATGCGATCCGCTTTTTTGGTTTCGGGATTATATATACCCACATTTGATATATGTATTGGCATATCTTTTTCAATAATGCCACCCGCAATTCCAGCATTTGGATTTGGTTTTTGGTGCTTCTTTACCCGATTGATTCCTTCCACAAGCACTCTGTCTGATAACCGTTTAAGGATTTTCCCATGTTTACCTTTATCTCTACCTGTTAGGACAATTACTTCATCCCCTTTTTTGATTTTCTGCATTTTTTTAACCTTACAGTCTATAGAACCTCAGGAGCCAGAGAAATTATCTTCATGAACTTCTCTCCTCTTAACTCTCTAGTTACCGGACCAAATATTCTTGTACCTAATGGTTGTAATTGGGTATTAAGTATGACTGCAGCATTTCCATCAAAACGGATAATAGAACCATCAGGTCTACGTACACCTTTTTTTGTTCTAACAACTAATGCGTTGTATACCTCACCTTTTTTTACTCTTCCACGAGGAATCGCATCTTTGACACTTACTTTTATAATATCGCCAATTCCTGCATATCGCCTGTGTGAGCCACCAAGTACTTTGATACACATGACCCTCTTAGCGCCACTATTATCAGCGACATCTAGGTTAGTTTGCATCTGAATCATGATTTAATTCCTAGCTTAATAATATTTTAACGATTATGCGTAATTTATTTATTAGTACGCTCTAGTATTTCAACCAATCTAAATGTTTTTTTCTTAGAAATTGGTCTACTTGACGTTATTGAGACAACATCACCTTCCTGACATTGGTTATCAGCATCATGAGCGAATATTTTTGTCGATCTTTTCATGTATTTTCCATATACTGGATGTTTGATCGTACGTTCAACTGATACAGCAATTGTTTTATCCATCTTATTACTGACAACACGGCCTGTTATTGTCCTCAACTTCTCTGTATCAGTCATTGTTTTTTCTCTTCTTTTCATTAAGAACGGTATTTATTCTAGCAATATTACGTCGAACTTTTTTTACTTGATCTGGCTTAGCTAGTTGCCCAGTTCCTTTTTGCATTCTTAAATTAAATTGTTCCTTCGACAATTCACTCAGAATATCTTGTAATTCATTCTCTGTTTTTTGATGTAGTTCTAATGCTTTCATCACATTACCGTCCGGGTTGCAAATGTTGTTTTAACAGGTAACTTAGCAGCCGCCAATTTAAAAGCTTCTCTCGCAAGTTCTTCTGGAACACCTTGTATTTCATACAACATGGTGCCCGGCTTTATTTGTGCCACCCAATACTCGACACTGCCTTTCCCTTTTCCCATTCTAACTTCCAATGGCTTCTTAGTAATCGGCTTATCAGGAAAAATCCTTATCCACATTTTTCCACCTCTTTTGACATGCCGAGTAATTGTTCTACGAGCCGCTTCAATTTGTCGTGCCGTTATTCTTCCACGCGTAATTGATTGTAAGCCATATTCACCGAAACTTACGGATGACCCACGTACTGCCATACCTTTATTTCTACCCTTATGCTGTTTTCTAAATTTCGTTCTTTTAGGCTGAAGCATTTGTCTTTCCCACTATTTCTTTTTCGTTTCAGTTTTTTCAGTAGCGTCGTTCACGCTATCTGCATCAAAGACTTCGCCTTTGAATATCCAGACCTTGATGCCAATGATTCCATAAGTAGTATTCGCTTCCGCAGTCCCATAATCAATATCAGCTCTAAGAGTATGCAAAGGAACCCGGCCCTCTCTATACCATTCACTACGAGCAATTTCGGCCCCATTTAATCTTCCTGCAACATTTATTTTGATCCCTTCAGCTCCTAGTCGCATGGTATTTGTTACTGCTCTCTTCATTGCTCTGCGATACATAATTCTTTTTTCTAATTGCTGGGCTATACTCTCAGCAACTAAATGTGCATCAAGCTCAGGCTTTCTAATTTCTTCAACATTCAATTGAACTGGTATACCCATCATTTTCGATATTTCTGCTCTTAACTTATCAATATCTTCGCCTTTTTTCCCAATCACCACGCCTGGTCGAGCTGTATGTACTGTAATAAGCGCATTATTTGCAGGCCTATTTACCTGAATTCTACTTACAGATGCATGGGCTAGTTTTTTCCTTAAGTATTCTCTAACTTGAAGATCCTGATAAAGAAAAACCGGATACACTTGAGTATTTGCATACCATCTTGAAGTCCAATCCTTGATATAACCAAGGCGTATTCCTGTTGGATGTACTTTTTGTCCCATTATTATCGCCTCTACTCGAACTCAGCTACTTTAATTGTAATATGGCAAGTTCTCTTTAATATCTGATTTGCCGACCCTTTTGCTCTTGCTCTAAATCTTTTCAGCGTAACGCCCTCATCAACATATACTGTAGAAACACGCAACTCATCAATATCTGCACTTTCATTATGCTCCGCATTTGCGATGGCTGACTCAAGTATTTTTTTTATAATGGTTGCAGCCTTTTTAGGACTAAAAGCCAAAATGTCCAATGCCTTTTCTACATGTAGACCGCGTATTTGATCTCCAACCAACCTTGCTTTTTGCGCCGATAGTGGGGCGTTTTTTAATTTTGCTGAAATTTCCATTGAGAAAAACCTTATCTAGACTTCTTATCTGCCAAATGGCCTTTATAAGTTCTTGTTGACGCAAACTCACCCAATTTATGTCCAACCATATTTTCTGAAATCAGAATTGGGATATGTTGCCTTCCATTATGAACGGCAATAGTCAACCCTAACATATCTGGACTAATCATAGATCTTCTCGACCATGTTTTAATTGGTTTTTTGCTATTTGCTTTTACAGCTTCATCAACTTTTTTCATTAAATGATGATCTATAAACGGCCCTTTTTTAATTGAACGTGGCACCTTATTTCCTCACTATTTCTGTTTACGTGACCTTACGATCATATTATCTGTACGCTTATTTTTTCGGGTTTTATAACCTTTGGTAGGCATTCCCCATGGCGACACTGGATGACGGCCGCCGGAAGTCCTACCTTCACCACCGCCATGAGGATGATCAACCGGATTCATGACAACACCTCTTACTGTTGGTCGAATACCTCTCCATCTCGAAGCTCCTGCCTTCCCTAAAGAAATTAAGTTTCTTTCTGAATTGGAAACTTCGCCAATTACAGCCTTACAATCTGCGAGAACTTTCCTCATTTCTCCGGATCTTAATCTTAACGTGACGTGTGCACCTTCTTTAGCAACAAGCTGAGCTGAAGTCCCTGCACTGCGCGCTAATTGCGCACCTTTTCCAGGCTTCAATTCAATGCAATGTATTGCTGTACCTAATGGTATATTACGCATAGGCATACAATTTCCAGCCTTAACAGGAGTCGTTTCTGCAGAAACAATTTCATGGCCAGCTTCCATGCCTTTTGGTGCTATCACGTATTTCCTTTCACCATCCTTATATAAAACTAATGCTATATTTGCCGTTCTGTTAGGATCATATTCAATTCGCTCAACAACGGCAGGAATATCTATTTTATTCCTCCTGAAGTCGATTATTCTGTAACGCTGCTTATGTCCTCCACCCACATGCCTTGTAGTTATGCGCCCCTGATTATTGCGCCCACCAGATTTACTCCCTTTATCTAATAATTTGGCAAATGGCTTCCCTTTATGAAGCTCCTCGTTTTTTATTCGTATTACGAATCTGGAACCTGGTGAGGTCGGTTTAGATTTTACAATAGCCATACGTATTTTCCGTTATGATTCTTTTAGACAGTTATTTATGCAGCTGAAAATTCTATATCATGCCCCGGTTTAAGCTTAACATAAGCTTTTTTCCAGTCTTTTCTTTTACCTAACACACGACCAAATCTTTTCTTTTTTCCATTTACATTCAATACTCGAACAGCATCAACTTCAACATTAAACATCAGCTCTACAGCCGCGCCCACCTGTTTTTTTGTTGCTTCTTTGCAAACTTTAAATACGAATGTATTACTGTTTTCTGCACTTAAGGTACTCTTTTCAGAAATAATTGGAGCCGTAATTATATTACTCAATTTATTTTGATTAACACTCATAGTAAATGCTCCTCGATTTTTTTAATTGCATCCGCAGTCACAATAACCTTATCTGCTGCTACAAGCTGTAATGGATTAATAGCATCTGCATAAGCAATTTCGACATTCGGAATATTTCTTGAGGCCAACACTAAATTTCGATCCTCTAGCTCAGTAATAACCAATAAATTCTTACCAGCAAACCTCTTAATTTGACCATAAAATTCTTTTGTTTTTGGCGTCTTAGGCAGTATATCGTTGCTTACAACAAGTCTATTTTGCCTCAACAACTCAGAAACTATTGATTTTATACCGCCTTTGTACATTTTTTTGTTTAGCTTTTGCTCAAACGACCTAGGTCTTGCAGCGAATGTTACTCCACCCGTGCGCCACAAGGGGCTTCTTGTAGTACCAGCTCTTGCTCTACCCGTCCCTTTTTGACGATAAGGCTTCTTGCCTCCACCGCTCACATCAGAACGATTCTTTTGTGCTTTTGTTCCAGCTCTTGAACCGGCAAGATAACTCGTAATCAATTGATGAACTAAAGCTTCATTAAAATTACATCCAAATACGACCTCTGAAACCTCTGTGACTCCAGCTGAATCCTGATCATTTAAAGTAGGTATTTGCAAACTCATAATCTAATCCTTATTTTGCATCTTAACTGCTGGGGTTATTATCACATCACCACCTTTTGCACCAGGGATCGCCCCTTTAACTAATACAATATTTCTTTCTTTATCTATTGCGTGTATGGTCAAATTTTGAACTGTTTTTTTCTCAAACCCCATATGCCCTGCCATTTTTTTCCCTTTAAACACTCGCCCTGGCGTTTGACACTGACCAATTGAACCTGGCGCTCTATGGGATAATGAATTTCCGTGCGTAGCATCTTGCATTTTAAAATTATGCCTTTTTACACCACCCGCGAAACCTTTCCCGATACTGGTACCTTTTACGTCAACCCTTTGACCTTCAGCAAAAATATCCAATGTTAATTCAGCGCCAACCTCTAGGTCTTCTCCTTCTCCTTGAGCTAGCCTGAACTCCCATAAACCTCTGCCCGCAGTTGTATTTGCAGCAGCAAAATGACCAGATGCCGCTTTGTTAACACGTGAAGATTTTTTCCCGCCGGCAGTGACCTGGACAGCTCGGTAACCATCTTTATCTAGGGTTTTAATTTGTGTTACTTTAATTGGGTCTATTTGCACCACCGTCACTGGTATTGAAGCTCCATTTTCTTCAAAAACCCGAGTCATGCCGTATTTACGACCAACCAAACCTAATGACATTTATTTACCCTCAATTTCCAAATGATTTATTAGTTAATTCAACTTAATCTGAACATCAACACCGGCCGCTAAATCCAGCTTCATTAGTGCGTCAACAGTCTTATCAGTTGGATCCACAATATCTAATAGTCTTTTATAGGTTCTCAACTCATATTGATCCCTGGCATCCTTGTTGACGTGCGGAGAAATCAATACTGTAAATCTCTCTTTTTTTGTAGGCAATGGAATTGGCCCTTTTATCTGCGCGCCAGTCCTACGAGCAGTTTCTACAATTTCGCTAGCAGACTGATCAATCAACTTATGATCAAATGCTTTGAGTCGAATTCTGATAGTCTGTTTTGACATTGCTTATCACTCAATAATTTTCGCAACAACACCCGCACCCACGGTGCGACCCCCTTCACGTACTGCAAACCGCAAACCCTCTTCCATTGCAATGGGTGCAATTAATTTTACTTCTACAGTAACGTTATCACCCGGCATGACCATCTCAACACCTTCCGGCAACTCAACCGCCCCAGTCACATCGGTTGTTCTAAAATAGAACTGAGGACGATAGCCATTAAAAAAAGGTGTATGACGACCACCTTCGTCTTTTGATAAGACATAGATTTCTGCTTTGAAATGCGTATGCGGAGTAATGGTGCCAACATGCGCTAATACCTGACCACGCTCTACTTCTTCCCGCTTTGTACCTCGCAACAAAACGCCAACATTATCACCCGCCTCGCCTTGGTCCAGTAACTTACGGAACATTTCTACACCGGTGCAGATGGTTTTGGTGGTTTCTTTGATGCCGACTATTTCGATTTCTTCGCCCACTTTTATGATGCCACGCTCAACACGACCAGTGACCACAGTTCCACGCCCTGAAATTGAGAATACATCTTCAATTGGCATCAGAAAAGGACCATCAACCGCTCGTTTTGGCTCAGGAATATAGGTATCCAACGCGTCAACCAATTTGACTACCGATGGAACCCCGATTTCGCTGTCATCACCTTCCAATGCTTTTAATGCTGAACCTACAATAATCGGTGTATCATCACCCGGAAATTCATAAGCATCAAGCAGCTCTCTAACTTCCATTTCAACTAACTCGATTAACTCTTCGTCATCAACCATGTCGGCTTTGTTCAAATAAACCACGATATAGGGAACACCCACCTGTCTTGACAACAAGATGTGCTCCCTGGTTTGTGGCATCGGGCCATCTGCCGCGGAGCAGACCAAAATTGCCCCGTCCATTTGCGCAGCCCCGGTGATCATGTTTTTTACATAGTCAGCGTGACCCGGACAGTCAACATGCGCATAATGCCGCTTTTCTGACTCATATTCTACGTGTGATGTTGCAATCGTGATCCCGCGCTCGCGCTCTTCCGGGGCATTATCAATCTGATCAAAGGCTCGAGCCTCACCACCCTGCTTTTCTGCCATTACTTTGGTTAACGCGGCTGTCAATGTCGTCTTACCATGATCCACATGACCAATGGTGCCAACATTCACGTGGGGTTTGGTTCGTTCAAATTTTTCTTTGGCCAT
>CAZGYJ010000070.1:12250-14924 GCA_964530345.1 uncultured Methylomonas sp. | reverse complement strand
TAAAATAATTCGTAAATTTCGGTCAATTATTTGCCATATCTACGTTTAACTAATTTTCACAACGTGTTTCAATTATATCTGCAATGGTACAAATCATCAGCTGAGTCGTTTTTGCCCCTGCATCAATATGGCCTTTGGTTCGTTCCCCCAAGAAAGACGCCCGACCTTTGGTAGCAATCATATCACGAGTCGACTCCATGCCTGCAATTGCTGCACTTTTTACTTTGTTCAGAACTTCTGGAAGAGAAACTGATTCAGCTGCTGATTCTTGTAAACTCAGAGCAACCGGCACCAAAACATCCACCATCGTTTTTTCGCCCACCTCAACTCTGCCTCTTTTTTTAACAGATTCAACACCCTGTAAAAAAATCTCTGCAAAGGACTGAAGATTGACTTCCTGGTTACGACCTGCTTTACTCATTGCAACAAACAGCGTCCCAAATAATGAGCCTGAGGCCCCCCCAATCGTAGACATCAAGGTCATGCCAATTTTTTGCCAAGCTGCCACCCAATCCATTTGCGCCAGATCATCTTTCTGCTTTAACAATGCATCCAAACCCCGCTGTAAATTAAAAACGTGATCACCATCGCCAATCTCCTGATCCAGTTTAGTTATTTCTTCAGCATTTGCGTTGATAGTCGCCGCTATAGCATCAATCAAATCGGGTAGAATTTTTGGTGAAATAGTCATTTTTCACTCCTTATTAAACTTAAAGCATTAAAATATATCTATTGCAATACCTCAAATTAAAGTTTGATCAATATATTGAAATTTAACTGCAAGTCGAGTTAAAGCAACGTCGTTTTTAATATTTAATTTCTCGTAAATTCGATACCGATAGGTATTAATTGTTTTATCACTAATTCTGAGCATTTCTGACATTTCCTGAATCGATTTTCCCTGTAATATTAAAGCAACGACTTCAGTTTCTCGTTGTGATAACTTATCGAAAGGTGAACCACCACCATTCAAAACCGACGAAAAAGCCAAATTATTGGCTACATCTGTACAAAAATACCGTTTGCCACTATACACCTGCTGAATTGCATTAACCATTTCTTCCGCAGAAGAACTTTTCGAAATAAACCCCGGCACACCCAACTTTAACAATTGCTGTGGTACAGGACCATCTTTATGCACTGTTAAAGCTATCACCTTTACTTCGGGATGCTTTTGAATAATTCTACGACAAGCCTCTACCCCTCCAATTCCCGGCATATTGATATCCATCAATACAACATCTGGAGATAATTTTTCTACCGCTTCTATTGCCTCTTCGCCGCTGCTAACGGTTCCAACAACATTAATATTCGCAGAAGATGACAATAACGACTCAATTGCCGTTCGAACTAGCTCCTGATCTTCAACTAATAAAGCATTAATCATAGGTATAAATTTTTTAAGCAATCTTTAAGAAAGGTTAAGCGTACCATAAACTCCAACATCAAAGCTATGTCTCCTTTTAATTTTTCCTTATCTTATCATTCATTTTATTTCTGCTAAGCTTTTGGTATACATCATGCCTGGAAAAACAAAGCAATGATAAAAAATATTAACTATTCTACCGCATTAGGAATAATTTTAAGTTTATTTCTGGTCTCTTTTATTATTTTATTTGCCGCAAATGAACCAAGTTCATTTATCAATCCAACTGGACTAGCTATTGTTATTCTGGGCTGTTTAGCCGCTGTTTTTCTTAGTTATCCTTTACGTGATATAAAACGCAGCATCAAATCTGTTAAGTCAGTTTTATTTTATGAAAGCCTAAATCCACAAAAAGATGCTGACGAACTCATTGAGGTTGCAAAAATGTGGTTTCGCCGAGACACCCTGGCCATTGAAAACGCAATAGAAACCATTAATAACCCGTATTTAAAAACTGGATTCCAATTAATTATTGATAAAACTCCTGTCGATGACATTTTAGCACTATTGAAATGGCGCATATCCAGAGTTAAAGCCAAGGAAAAGTCTGAAGCAGATATTTTTCGCACAATGTCCCACTTTGCTCCTGCATTTGGCATGTTGGGGACGCTGGTCGGTCTAATTAATATGCTCCAGGCACTTGATACACGGGACATTAACCTCATCAGCTTTAACATGGCTGTCGCATTAATCACAACTTTTTATGGATTATTGTTTGCTAACTTACTTTTTAATCCAATTGCTTTAAAACTTGAACGTAGAACAGAGCAACGTATTATGATTATGAGTATGGTCCTTGAAGGCATCTTCCTGATCAGCGAACGCCGCACTCCTGCTTATATTAGGGAAACACTCAACTCCTTTATTGTTCACCACGAGAATGAGCTTAAAACTCCCGAACCGGAACCGTTGAAAGAAAAATTTTTGTAACTATTCAGCGTATTTTTAAATATGCTGAATAGTTACAAATTTTCTTAGTTATTTCTCTTTGTATATGATAAAAATCGTCAGAAATAGGAAGTCATTAAAAATATAAACCTTCTATCGCAGGAATGCGATAGAGAGCTATAGGGATGTATTTACCCGTGTTTAGTATTTTCAATAACTAACCTATTTCCCAAAAGTAAATGAAATTTTTTATCGTGTACAGAGGTTATTTCTCCTAAATAATTTTTTTAAATCAAAGCGCTGTTAAAAATTTTTAACAAAAATGAATAGAGAACCGCTATTAAAACTAAGTGCCTCTCA
>CAZGYJ010000070.1:0-12150 GCA_964530345.1 uncultured Methylomonas sp. | reverse complement strand
AAAAATTTTTAACAAAAATGAATAGAGAACCGCTATTAAAACTAAGTGCCTCTCAAGAAATTGAGGCATTGCTTTCTGATATTGATCTTTCTCATAAAAATCAAGAGAATTGGTTGCTAAGCTATTTGGATGTCTTTGTCTTAATCATTATGCTAGTCATCACTCTCCTTGCAATTACTGACTTCAATACTGCAACAGAAAAAAAACAAACAAAAAGAACATTTGTTAACAAACCCGCAAAAGAAAACACGGAAAAATCTCTCAAAAAAATTGAATCTAAACATTCATCAATTAAATCCCCATTACCTAAAATAATTAAATATAAAACTCAACCAGACAAATTATCTGAAAAAACAGTCACTGCTAGTCCAAAAAAAGCAGTTAAGGCTACAAAAAAAACCATCCAAACACCAGTAGAAACAAAAAAACTACCGCCTATCCTTGCTGTCAAGGAAGTAATAGCCTCCAAACCTAACCAAGCTTCATCTGCACAACCCCATAAAGAAAGCAACACATGGAAACAGCAATTACAAAATAATCTTGATCATTTTGAACTGAATCAATTTGTAAACATTAAGCTTAGAAAAGGTTATGCTCAAATAGAAATACAAGACAATGTATTATTTGATTCAGCCCGGGCACAATTAACTGAGGAAGGAAGGCTTTTACTAAAAAAACTGACTGGTTTGTTAAAACAATCTGATGGTGTTATTTTTGTCGAAGGACACACAGATAATCAACCAATCGCCACTACAAATTTCCCTTCAAACTGGGAACTTGGTTCTGCACGCGCCACCAGTGTTTTACATTTTTTAATCGCAGAAGGGATAAACAGCCAACGCTTAAGAGCCGTGACTTACGCTGACACGATGCCTTTGGCAGACAATAAAACCATTGAAGGCCGTAGAAAAAACAGACGCGTTAATCTTTTGGTAAAATTACCCCAGCCGACTAAAAATACTGAATAGATCTCAAAAAATTAGTACAAACTCGTTAACGCCCTTAAAACATCTGAGCGACTGATCATGCCTACCAATTCATCTTCATCAAAAACCGGAAAACTTCTTACTGTTGATCCTTTGAAAGTCTCTGCCAATTCAAGAATACTCGCGTTCACGTTGACAGTCATGGCTTCTGTTGTCATAAAATCCTCAACCTTAGCAGGCAAAACTTGATTATAGGCACAATCCAAAACCACTTCTATGCCATCTTTTTCAGAAAACATACCCGCTAATGTGCCATTTTCGTTAACTACCGGTGCGCTGGTGATCTTATGATCCAACATTAATTTTATAGCTTCAATAACATTGGTGTCTTTTTTTAATTTCACCAGGTTTTTAGCCATGTATTCTTTAATAATAATTTTTGCCAACATAAAAGCCACCTCTGATTTGTTTTGATTATTTCTAGATGTGTTACATCATCTCAGCTTCCTGTCTCTTCTTTCTATCACATTTCTCGACACAAACGCAATTACCATTATTAGCTCCTCCACAAGAACCTTTAATCGCTTTCCGTCCAAAAATAACGCCGACAGCCATTATTCCGACCACGACTAGCATTACAATAAATGTCACTAAAAATACGGTCATTACTTCACCTCAAATAAATTATTAAATGCTGATGTACTTTGTTCTTTAAAATCATCATCTGTTTTAATTAAAAAATAGGCAGCAATTTTATACTTTTCTGCAAAATCAAAACCTTCCTGCGGCCCTAATACCATGATGGCTGTTGCAATAGCATCCGCTTCCATTGTGGTGTTAGTAAAAATGGTAACAGAAGCGAGCTTATGTGTAATAGGCTTACCTGTCCTCGGATCTATTGTGTGGGAATAACGCACCCCATTGTCTTCAAAATAGTTACGATAATCTCCTGATGTTGCCATCGAAATATTGGTAACGGGCAAAACCTTTTGAATCAATCTACCATTCACAACTGGCTTTTCTATTCCAATTCGCCAAGGATTATCACTAATATTCTTACCTTTTAATCTTAATTCACCACCAATTTCAACTAAATAATTCAAAAAACCATGTTCTTCCAATAATTCGGCTACTTTATCAACAGCATACCCTTTTGCTAAGGCTGATAAATCTAAATATAAATCAGGAATAATTTTCTTTATTTTAAGTAATTTCTTATCAATTAAGAGCTTCTTATAACCAACTTGGTTCAATCTCTGATCGATCTTATTTTTTTCCGGAGATTTGAAAACTCTTGGATCTGGCCCAAAGCCCCAAAGATTGACTAAAGGTCCCACTGTGACATCAAAAGCCCCTTGGGTAAGATCGCTTACCTTTTTTGCCTCTAAAAGCACCCTGATTAAATCCTCAGAGCTATGTTGCCATTCAATTGATTGAGAATGATTAAACTGAGAAACTTCAGAATTATCTAGATAAGTTGACATTTTTTGATTGATTTCATTAAGCACTGAATCAATCTGTGATTTTAACTGCTTTTGAGGAATATTATCAGGAAAGGAACTTATCTTAATTGAAAAACTGGTGCCCATTGTTTTCCCATAATAAACAAACGGGTAATTTTTCTTCGTTGACTGCTCACAAGCGACTAATGAAAAAACGAGCAATAGAATAAATACTATTACTCGTTTTTCACCAAATAACGATTTATTTATCAAAAGATTAAACTTCAATGGTCAGTTGCAGGCGCAGCTCACTCCATAATTAATGACATAAGAATGCACCAGATCATCTAAAACCATTATCCACCAAAGTCATCGAGGAAGATATTCTCAGGTTCTACGCCATTATCCTCAAGCATTTTGATAACAGCAGAGTTCATCATTGGCGGTCCACATAAGTAATACTCACAATCCTCTGGTGCCGGGTGATCTTTTAAGTAATTTTCATACAATACCTGATGAATGAATCCGGTATAACCCGTCCAATTATCTTCAGGCAATGGGTCTGAAAGTGCAATATGCCATTCAAAGTTATCATTTTCTTTTGCCAGCATATCGAAATCTTCAACATAGAACATTTCTCGCTTACTTCTAGCACCATACCAAAACGTCATTTTACGTTTCGACTTCAATCTTCGCAGCTGATCAAAGATATGCGAACGCATTGGTGCCATACCTGCACCACCACCAACAAAAACCATTTCATTATCAGTGTCGCGGGCAAAAAACTCCCCATAAGGCCCAGAAATGATCGCTTTATCACCAGGCTTCAAATTAAAAATATATGAAGACATCTTACCAGGAGGAACATCATCTGGAGCCCCAGGAGGTGGCGTTGCGATCCGGACATTCAACATAATATCCTTTTCTTCAGGATATGATGCCATTGAATAAGCTCTCAATACATGCTCGTCAACTTTCGAAACATAGCGCCATAAATTATATTTATCCCAATCTTCTTGATATTCTTTTTCAATATCAAAATCTTTATACTTCACCACATGAGGCTCACACTCAATCTGAATATAACCCCCTGCCCGGTAATTAATCTCTTCACCTTTTGGCAATTCCAAAACCAACTCTTTAATAAAAGTTGCCACGTTATGATTAGATTTAACTGTACATTCCCATTTTTTGACGCCGAAGACATCCTCTTCAACCTCAATTTTCATATCATGTTTAACAGTGACCTGACACGACAGCCTCTCACCTTCGGCCGCTTCGCGCTTGGTAATATGAGTCATTTCTGTTGGCAATATTTCACCGCCACCTTCAAATACCTTTACTTTACATTGTGCGCAAGTTCCGCCACCTCCACATGCCGAGGGAACAAACAAACCATTATCAGCAAGCACAGTCAGGAGCTTGCCTCCTACTGGGGCATGAATTTTCTTTTCATCGTTGACTACAATTTCCACGTCACCAGAGGGAACCAATTTACTTTTTGCTCCGACAATAATAAAAACCAGAGCAATCACGATTACCGTGAAAATAATAATCCCTAACAAGATTTCCAGCATTATGATACCTTTTTATACTTAAAGTTGGATTCCAGAGAAGGCCATGAAGCCGAGTGACATCAGGCCTGCTGATATAAAGGTAATTCCAAGACCTTGGAGACCGTCAGGAATATCACTATATTTTAATTTTTCCCTGACACCAGCCATTACCGTAATCGCTAATGCCCATCCAAAACCACTACCAATACCATACACGACACTTTCATTAAAATTATAATCTCTCTCAATCATAAACAAACTGCCGCCAAGAATCGCACAGTTTACTGTGATCAGAGGTAAAAATACTCCAAGCGCATGATAAAGAGCAGGAAAAAATTTATCTAAAATCATTTCCAGAATTTGAACCAGCGCAGCAATCACCCCAATACAGCTCAACAGTGACAGAAAGCTTAAATCAACACCAGTAATGCCTAACCATGCAAGTGCATCTTCTTTTAATAAGGTGTGATAAATCAAGTTATTTGCAGGCACAGTAATTGTCTGTACGACCATTACTGCGACACCCAACCCAATGGCTGTAGAAATTTTCTTTGAAACAGCTAGGAATGTACACATTCCCAAAAAGAAGGCTAACGCCAGATTTTCTACAAAAACCGCTTTTATAAATAAACTAATATAGGCTTCCATTAGTGTGCGCCTCCTTCGCCATGTGCTATTTCTAAAATTTTGAAATCAGGTTGCTCAACTTGTTCAGTTTTCCATTCTCTGAATACCCAAATAATAATGCCTATGATAAAAAAAGCACTGGGTGGCAATAGCATCAACCCGTTTGGTTCATACCAACCACCATTTTTCACTAAAGGAAAAATATCAATTCCTAATAATTTTCCTGAGCCAAACAATTCCCTGAAAAAAGCCACAATAATCAATATCAGACTATAACCTAGTCCATTTCCCAGCCCATCAATAAAACTTTCCAAAGGTGGGTTTTTCATTGCGTATGCTTCTGCACGCCCCATGACGATACAGTTAGTAATAATCAACCCTACAAAAACTGAGAGTTGTTTACTGATCTCATAAGCAAAGGCTTTTAATATCTGATCGACAATAATAACCAGCGAAGCAATAATCGTCATTTGTACAATAATCCTGATGCTACCTGGAATATGATTCCTAATCATACTGATCGTAGCACTAGAACAAGCCGTTACCGATGTCAGTGCAATAGCCATGATTAATGATGTAGACATCTGTGAGGTTACCGCTAACGCTGAGCATATCCCCAAAACCTGAAGCGTAATGGGGTTATTATCAACGAGCGGGCTAACTAGTACTTTTTTGGTTTCTTCATTTAATACAGCACTCATAATTTACCCCTTTTAACTTTGTTTTCTTACTTTTTCCAGATACGTCGCAAATCCATCGCGTCCCAACCAGAATCTGATCATATTGCTAACCCCTACACTGGTTAATGTCGCACCTGCAAGACCATCTACCTGATATTCAGCACCAGGTTTGTTAGGATCAACTGTTCCTTTCACAAGTGCTAAAGCAGGCTCACCAGATTCATCATAAGCTTTTTTGCCGCGCCACAACGCACGCCAATTAGGATTGACAACTTCCCCACCTAAGCCCGGAGTTTCCGCCTGATCGTAATAGTTAATACTTTGTACTGTCTTGCCATCCGCCTCAAGAGCTAAAAAGCCGTACATGGTAGACCACAAGCCATAGCCGTGAATAGGTAAAATGATTGATTTAATTTTATCTCCTTCTTTTACCAAATAGACTTTGGAAATTTTTGCTTTTCTCTTGATATGAGCGATATCCCGTTCCTTAGGGATTTCGACACTTAATTCAGGGTCTTTCGCCGCTTTACGTTGATCATAAGAATCAACATCCATATTCTCTACGTACTCACCAGTCTCAAGATCCACTAACTTTGCTTCAACTTGAGAATCAAAAGCTTGATTGACATCTGTATCTTCATCCAATAAACCCGCGACATCAAGGATATTGCGTTTCATATCATAGGCTTTATTGGCAATCTGCAGTGGCTTTAATGCAACAGCTGAAAATGAAACCAAGACCGCGCATACAAAACAAATTGATAATGCTATGGCAATGGTTTTTTCCAGGCTGTCATTATTTAAAGCAAGGACCTTATCCCTATAAACCTTGAATTTTTCAACATAGGGATTTAATTTTTCTAATAATTCAGACTTCTTATTTTCGTTAGGCATGACGTTTAATCCTTCTTCTAATATTTGCCTGAACGACAAAATAATCAATGATAGGTGCAAACATATTGGCAAACAGAATTGACAACATCATACCCTCAGGAAAAGCGGGGTTAACGACACGTATTAAAATCACCATCATGCCAATAAGTGCACCAAATACCCACCTGCCGGTATTAGTCATTGCTGCACTAACCGGGTCAGTCGCCATATAAACCATTCCGAAAGCAAACCCGCCCAAAGTCAAGTGCCAGTACCACGGCAATGCAAACATTGGATTGGTGTCGCTACCAATGACATTGAATACAATAGATGTAACAATCATGCCAATTAAAACACCCCCCATGATGCGATAGGAAGCGATTCTGGTATACAACAAAAATGCTGCACCGATTAATATTGCTAGTGTCGATGTTTCACCAATCGAACCAGGCATAAAACCAAAAAATGTTTGAAACCAGCCATAGCCTTTATCGTAGACTGCATCCAAACCACCAGCAGCAGCCAACCCTAGAGGTGTCGCAGCTGTATAGCCATCAACTCCTACCCAGACCGCATCTCCAGACATTGAAGCAGGATAAGCAAAAAATAAAAATGCACGCCCTGTTAAAGCCGGATTCAAAAAATTTTTACCTGTTCCCCCAAACACTTCCTTACCGATCACAATACCGAATGAAATTCCCAATGCGACTTGCCATAAGGGAATATCGGGTGGCAAAATCAACGAATATAACATTGAAGAAACTAAAAACCCTTCATTCACTTCATGACCACGCACAGTAGCAAACAAAACTTCCCAGACTCCACCAACTGCGAGTGTAACAATATAGATTGGGAGATAAAACAAAGCGCCATGAACAAGGTTAGAGATTGGATTCATTGGGTTATAACCAAAAAAATCCATTATCACACTGCGCCAGCTAGTAGCTGATTCCAAGCCCATCACTTCCATGGCATGATTTGCTTGATAACCAGTATTGAACATTGCCATCAAAATACAAAAAAAGGTGGCAATAACAACAAAAGTCATGGTTCGCTTCAAGTCATTACCATCCCGAACATGTGTTGCGCCGCGAGTTACTTCCGCCGGGGTGTAGATAAAAGTATCCACCATCTCGTAAAGACCATAATATCTTTCGAGCTTCCCGCCTTTGGTAAAATACGGCTCTATCTTGTCTAAGAAATCTCTGGCCGACATTATCCTTCCTTCTCAATTTTAGTTAAATTCGCACGTAACACCGGTGCAAAATCATGCTTGCCCGGATCAACAAAAGTAAACAAAGCAACATCCTCCTCGTCCAACTCCAGACAGCCAAGCTGCTGAGCTTGCTCTGTATCTCCAACAACCAAGGCTTTTAGTAAGGGTGTAGGCAAAATATCCAAAGGCATTACTTGTTCGTAAACACCAATTGGAACAATCGCTCTATTGCTGCCATTCTTGTTGGTTGTCAATGGATATCTACGGCTCGCATCTTTATCGAAACTGGAGGTATAAACATTCAATGCAGAATATTTATTTTTACCTAGCACAATCCAGCCAAACAATTCTCGCTCTCTGCCTTCTTTTAGTGCTGAAACTTGATTGCTATAGCAGCCCAGAAATGCTGACCATTCAACTGCCTTGTGCCCATGTAACACAGAACCTGATATTACCCTGTTTTCACAATCATCTAATTCGCCGGCAACCAGATCATCAAGATTTGCACCTACGCGAGTCTTAACAAGACGCGGTTTTTTTACAGTTGGCCCTGCTAAAGAGACAATTCTTTCAACATTAAGCTTGCCAGTTGTGAACAAAGCGCCGATTGCTATTACTGCCTGATAATCCAGATGCCATACAAATTTTTCAGCACTGACTGGATCCAGCTTATGAATATGGGTACTTGGAAGGCCCGCTGGATGAGGACCAGAGAATTCTGCTACGACAGCATTACTATTCCCTACTGAGATACTTGCTCCTGTCGCTTTACAAAGAAAAACTTTTCCATCAGTCAATCTAGAAATAACAGTTAGGCCATTATGAAAATCCTTTTCTCGTTGTTTAATGATTATTTCAGGATTTGCAGCAAGAGGGCTGGTATCAATTGCAGTGACAAAAATTGAATTAGGCTTGCTGGCAATTGCTGGAATTTTGCCATAAGGGCGTGTCCTTAATGTTGTCCATAACCCTGAAGCTACTAAATTTTCCTTAACCTTATCGACGTCCAGGTCAGATAATTTTCCCTCAGCATATTTCTTAAAAGTTTCTTCTTCCGAACCTTTGAGGTCTATTACTACCGATTGTAATACACGTTTGGCGCCCCGATTAATCGCTTTAACAGTACCAGCCCCTGGCGCAGTAAACAGTACCCCCGGGTTTTTCTTATCTTCAAAAAGAGCTTGCCCCAATTTAACCTTATCGCCTTCTTTGACCTTCATCGTTGGTTTCATACCAACAAAATCCATTCCGAGAATTGCGACTGATTTTACAATATTGCCGCTGTCTATTTTCTGTTCGGGGTCTCCTGCAATAGGGATATCCAAACCTTCTTTTATATTAAATTGCATAATATATCAGCCTGTTCTCCAGACAAGTTTTTTAGCAAAACAACCCCTTGCTTTTGAATTCAAAAACACGAGATTCACCAAGAATTAAAAAGCGATATTAGACCACATTAAGCTTGCTTTCTCAATGTTTAAGACAATCAAATTCAAGTCAAGAAATAAATTTTCGATCATCCATCAACAAACAAGCAATTGACACTGAATAAAAACTTTTGTTTTTGAGTGTAGCAGGTAAAACAAATAAAAAAAGCGGGCAACTCGAAGTAGTTGGCCCGCTATAATCCTAGAACTTCCTCAAGGAGGAGATTTATGGCAATCTTTGCAGGAGGTGACCTGACAAAGTAAGTTAATTATACCTAGCCATATTTTAATTCGCATTGATCTATATCAATAAATAATAAATTACTTAACATCAAAACCGCATCCCGAAAAAATGCAAAGGGTGGCGCTTTTCTCTAAATAACGGGATTAACAACACTCCAGCCACAAATCCACCCACATGGGCACCAAAAGCAACCCCTCCAGCCTGGCTAGTAAAACTCGAACTTAGCAATTGCATTAAAAACCAAAGAATTAAGACAAAACCTGCTGGTATCCGGGCTGTATAAAAAAACAACCCCATTGGCACTGCCACCAATACCGTAGCGTGAGGGTAAAGTAATAAATACGCACCTAGAACACCTGAAATTGCGCCACTAGCACCTACCATTGGAATGAGAGAACTTGTATCCGATAGAACCTGAAAAAGAGCAGCAGCTACCCCGCACAGGAAATAAAAAACAATAAACCGTCCATGACCCATTGCGTCTTCCACATTATTGCCGAATATCCATAGATAAAGCATGTTGCTCAACAAATGCATCCACCCTCCATGCAAAAACATTGATGTAAAGATACTGGCCCAAGGCGGAATGACAGCAATTTCTGGAGCTAACATTGTTTTTCCAAACAAGACAGCTGGCACCACTCCCATACTATAGAAAACCTTATCTAGCCTGTTGGCTTGCGATAATTCCCAGAAAAAAGCCCATACACATAACGCCATAATGGCATAAGTAACATAAGGTGTTGTTTCAGTAGGGTTGTCATCATGTATAGGTATCATTTATTAGTAATTATGCAAATTGATTCTGCTTCTGTTGCTGATAATTGGATAAATAAAGACAACCATCACACTCGAGCATATTTTTTTCTGTTCCTTCAACAAACTGAACCACTTTTTGGTCTAATAAATCATAAATTTCCTGTTCAAAACCTAAATAATGCCCTAAACCTAAAGTGATATGAGGGTATTGAACCTGCAAACGCTCTACTTGCTGCCCCAAACGTTTAACCATGGTATCTGTAAAAAGATAATAAGGAAGGATCGCAATTTGTGTCATACCCAATTTAACCTGCCGCTGCACAACACTTTCCAACCGCGGATAAGCTGTTTCTGTAAACGCAACATCAATCAAATCGTGTTCAGTCTCTTCAAACATCCACCGGGACAATTTGGCAATCTCACTATTTGCAACCTTATCAGTCGCCCCTTTACCAACCAAAATAACGCCTGTAGTTTTTGGATCTGGGGCTAACATATTCTCCAACACATTATTAAGACTGCGCTTCAAAATATTTAACATGACATCATTAGGCTCTAAATGTTTAAGCACATAAAACATAACTTTTGGATTTTGATGCCTTGCTTTCACCAAATCCAAAGACAAAGCTTCTTTGACCTGATCATCAAGTTTAAGCATTAAAGGTACAATAATGACTCTTTTTGCCCCTATCGCTGCATGATTCATTCCCTGCTCTAACAGCACGTCTCCAAACTCAATAAAACACAATTCAAAACGCGTCTTTGGATTCATATTACGCCAGTGCTGCAAAAACATTTCTGCTTCTTTAAGGCTGTCTTTATCGCTCGATCCACGACCAACTAATAATATTGTTGTACTCATCTCTAACTCCCCTTATTTAGTTTTTTATCATATTATTAACACCAAAATATCTAACCCAAAAAATACTGAAGGCATCAATTCTTACCATTATATACCGATATCAATCACGCGTATTTTTTTCAATATTTACAGCAAAAAATTACCTTTTTATTGTTTGAATAATTGACATGATTTGATTTTTTATCGCCACAAATGTATCTTTAAACTGACATTCACTTTTTGACAAACATTGATTGATATGATTGGGGCAATAGCAGCAATAATAATTGTGGTTTGGTATTACCGAAGCGCACTCGAATCCAAAAAAAACCCGGTAACTGCCGCTGGAATAGGCTTTCTGGCCTATTTAATTCCTGCAATCATTTGGACAATCGCTGTAACACCTGGCCTTCGTGACAGTGTTGAACATAATCCAGGATTGTTTCTTGGCCTAATTGTCAGATATGGCTTTATCATTGTTGGTGTGGCCTGCGCCGCATGGGTAAAACCTAGGCACTTTGCCATCAAAGAAGCAAAATAACGAAAAACTTTTCTAGAAAAAAATAAAGTGAAAAAGTGATTTTTTTATAGAATTAAGTTATATTCAAAAACTTAGCAAATTACTTGGTATTCACTAAACCATGGAAAATAAAAAATTCAACGTTAGGGAATATCGTGACACCATCTTGATCGACCTTCACACCAAAGAAAAGGTTTTTAATCAAGATGTAAAAAAGCTTTCCCGCGTTATAAAACAAAACTTTTCGAAGCGACTGAATATCATTGCCCTGATCAGCGGCAACTATATACTGTGTGAAAAAGCGAAAAAATTGATTGCCGGCCAAAAACATATGATTGGTGACGCAATTGCTTTCGTTATCCCCAATACCAACCGACAAATCAATGATTTGTACTACGCGCAATTTTACTTTTTGAACGATAAAAATGTCGCTTACTTTAGCAATATCAAGGACGCATATCAGTGGCTAAAACAGCAAAACTGTGAAAATCATTTCTGATTAAAACTCCACTCCTTGTTCCGCCTTAATTCCTTTGGCAAATACGTGTTTAATATTGTTCATTTCAGTCACAGTATCTGCAATATCAATCACTTCGGGCGCAGCATTCCTCCCTGTCAAAATCAAATGTAGCCAAGGCGGTTTTTCTTTTTCAATAAATTCACTAATTTCCACCCCTGAAATCCATTGATAACCGCAACAATAGTTAATTTCATCCAGCACCACCATATCAAATTGCTCTGAAATTATTTTCTGTTTACTAAATTGCCAGATTTCCCTACTTGTTTCAATATCTTGCTCAGGATTTTTGGTATCCCAAGTAAAACCATCTCCCAAAGCATGCCATTCAATGTTATCAAAATTTTCTGCAGCCTTTTGCTCCCCTGTTTGCCATTGACCTTTGATAAACTGAATCACACACACTCGCATTCCCCAACCCGCTGCCCGAAAAACCATTCCAAAAGCACTGGAAGATTTTCCTTTACCTTCCCCTGTATTAACGACAACCAGACCATAACGGTTATTTCTCAATTTCATTTG
>CAZGYJ010000069.1:12738-15003 GCA_964530345.1 uncultured Methylomonas sp. | reverse complement strand
TGCGGTCAAGATAAACAAGGCCATTCAGGTGGTCGTATTCATGTTGAAAAATTCGTGCGATAAAGTCCTCAAGTTTTTGGGATTTCAGTTCACCTTGTTGGGTAAAATATTGGATTTTAATGGAGGTATATCGAGGCACTAAGGCTCTTATGCCAGGAATGCTCAAGCAGCCTTCCCAGTCTTTTTTCTGTTGTTTTGATAAAGGATGAAAGTTTGGGTTGATCATGACGGTAGGCGCCATGCTTGGCGCATTTGGATAGCGGGCTGTAGGGCGTGAGGCGAGGATAATAATGCGATAAGGTTCATAAATTTGTGGGGCAGCGAGACCGACGCCATTGGAATCGGCGAGTGTAACCAGCATATCGTTAACAATTTCATGAAATTCAGTTTTGCTAAAGATGATTTCTTTCGCTTTTTTTCGAAGAACTGGAGCGCCTAATTGTGCTATTTGTCTTAATTTGCCCATGCTGGAAATAATATTACTAAAAGATTGGATATACTATAATCAAATGCCTTGAAAAGGGCCAAGAAATCAACTGATAGGAATTAGAAATGACTGCAAAACTAATTGATGGCAAAGAGATTGCTATTAAAGTCCGTCAACAATGGAAAGAGCGTGTTGATAAACTAAAAGAGTCGGGAATTTTGCCGGGTCTGGCGGTTATTATTGTTGGCGATAATCCTGCTTCACGGGTTTATGTGCGCAATAAAATTAAAGCGTGTCATGAGGTGGGCATGCATTCGGAGCTGCATGATTTGCCTGAAGATATTAGTGAATCGATGTTGCTCGAGGCGATTGAGCGACTTAATAAGGATAACAATATACACGGCATTTTGGTGCAGTTACCTCTGCCTGAGCATATTGATGTCAACCGAGTTTTGGAAACCATTGCTGTAGAAAAGGATGTTGATGGTTTTCACCTTTATAATCTGGGTGGGCTGGTTGCTGGTAATACAGTATTTCCACCTTGTACGCCTTACGGGGTTCAATGTTTGCTTGAATATTGTGATATTCCTATCGAAGGGGAAAATGCAGTCATCGTTGGGCGAAGCAACATAGTTGGTAAACCGATGGCGCTAATGCTTTTGCAAAAAAGTGCAACAGTGACCGTATGTACATCTAAAACTAAGGATTTAAAACAATTTACTTCTTTGGCGGATATATTAGTGGTGGCAACGGGCAAGCCTAACTTAATTACTGCTGATATGGTTAAGTCGGGAGCAACAGTAATTGATGTTGGAATAAATAGACTGGATGATGGGCGTCTGGTTGGTGATGTTGATTTTGATGGGGTAAGAGAGGTGGCCGGCTATATTACTCCGGTTCCTGGTGGAGTGGGGCCAATGACAATAACAATGTTGGTTGCAAATACGGTGATTGCTGCTGAGCAGAAGCTTGGGAGTGAATTGGTGGGTCGGTAAGAATTGCATTAAATTCAACAAGATACTTTTCGCATTAAGAAACGTTAGCGCGAAAAGTATCTCTCCAAAATCAGAATTGGTTTACGCTGATTTGCGTTTATTGCTAGACCATCCCATTATTCCAAGTCCACTAAGAAATAAGCCAAGGGCTGGTGGGAGTGGAACTTCGGAAGGTGGAGTAATGACAGGTACTTCAACTAAAGCAGTTGTCAGTTTGCCGGTTCCAATTTCGCGGCTACATGAATCCAAAAGTGTGCCGCCGCAATTAAAAGCATCAAAAAATAATGGGAATACCATGTGGTCATCAACTATATCAGCTAAAGATATTTGCGTTTCAATTTCAAACAGAACGTCCTGATCTTCGATTCCTAATTGTTTTCTATCGTTGTCACTTAGCTTAAAGGTTAACTTGTCGGCGCCACCGGATTGGGTAAAATAACCTCCCTCTGCATCAGGGACAACATCAAAGGTAGCAATTTTAAGTCCGTCAGTATATGAGCTAGCATCATCTTCGTTGGCTACTGAAAAATTATCCAAATAGACGGTCATTTGGTTGGAGGTGCCAGGCGCCGAAAGCCCATGATTAAAGAAAAGTCTCCCGGTGGCCGGATCGAATCCGGTAAAGGCTCCGGCTACACTGTAGCTTGCGGTAAGTTGAAGGCCGTCAATATTTGCATCAATCAATGCATATCCGGTCCCGGTAAAAGAATCACCCGGAGAAGGAAAGCCTTGTCCAGGCAAGTTTGCATTATCCGTAATGACTACATGGTTAATAGCGTTAAAGCCAATTTCTTCACCGCTGTTTAGCATTGCCTGCAAAGTATCAGTTTCAACCGACGCCTG
>CAZGYJ010000069.1:0-12638 GCA_964530345.1 uncultured Methylomonas sp. | reverse complement strand
TTTCTTCACCGCTGTTTAGCATTGCCTGCAAAGTATCAGTTTCAACCGACGCCTGCGATGAGTTGCTAAATAGCAATATCGTAGAGATGACTAAAGGGAGTATCGTTTTTTTCATCATTCTTCCTCAATGTTGATTTTCAATAAATTTAAAGTAAGAAAACTTTAGCTTCTATAAGGAGTTTTGAGAGCTGTTTTAGTAACAAAACAAAAACCTCATCTTGAGTGTTAGGATAAAGCATTATCTTCTTTAAGTAAAATTTAATGTTTATAGTGTAGACAAATTTTGTTGTTTTGTAGATACTTTTTGTATTCTATCGGCAACATTGTCTGCTTTTATTTTCCTTAAGTCTAGCCGATTTACGAAAGAACTCAAAAGACAAGTGAAATAAGAGTCGACAATAAGATAATAAAAATCATAAAGTTATAAAACTATTTGTCTATTGAATGTTAAGCATGGCCAAGGCTGATTCATAGTCAATCAAGATTATTTTGAAAATAATTTTAGAAAAATTTGGAGAAAATTATTTTTTTCATATTGGCAAGTATTGCCGTTGAATCCCTAACGGGAAACATATTTCGTCTCGATAGTAAGCAGGTTAAGCTGAATATTTCATGAACCTGTTTAGAGCAAATATTTTTAAGGGGGCAGGCAAATAAATTTCTGTTGGTAGAAACTATTACCCATATAATGGGTCCGTTACAAACTAGGCTTGTTGTTTGAACTGGTCTGCTTTACCCAATATTTAATAATTTGCTGTTGACCCTATGCTGAAAACTGCTCTTGTATTTTTACTATTGATTTTAAGTGCTTTGGCTTATTGGCTTTTTCCTTCGCTAGCAGAAAAATCGTCTTTAAATATTCCTGCAACTCTTTCTGATTCCTCACGTCAATCTTCTGGTTACGTTAATCCGTGTCAAAATGATTTTGCTGACTGGAGAAAGGCTTATAAAATTGATGGTGTTGAAATTATCTCTTCGCCATTTTGTCAGCCCGATAATCCTTATGATGTCGCTACCTTTGTGAAAGGAGTGAATAATGTCTCCATGCAGACTTTGATGCAAACCCGGTTGGCGGAAGATTTTCTGACTAAAACCGATGATCTTGATGGCGATGGCGATCCGGATATTATCCGGATTAAAATGGAAGTGATCGAACTTAACGGTTTTTCTCCGGATGGTGATTTCTTTTTTCCTACTTATGATATTGCCCCAGGCATTCAGCCTGGATTATGGGTGTTTGCCCCCAAAACACGTGGCATGGCAGAAAAACATTATCGCTCCAAAATCGCGCATGCATTGCTTCGTGCTCCTTCGCCGGTGATTCGAGTGGAGCAGGGTGACAAGGTTTTTATTACCTTGGAAAATACCCATTATTTTCCTCATACCATTCATTTTCATGGGGTTGATCATCCCTGGCGGTTAAAAAACGGTAACCATAACGATGGCGTTCCAATGACTGGAGAAGGAGTTGTTTTTCCTGGTGAGGCTCATACTTATGAAATGCAACCCAGGCAAGCTGGAACCATGTTTTATCATTGTCATGTGCAAACAGATAAGCATTTGATGATGGGGCTGAATGGTATGTTTGTCGTAGAAGAAAACCGTCCCAACAATTGGCTACAAACTTTTAATGTTGGGGCTGGTCAGGTCAGGCATCCCTCTGTAGCTGTCAAAGAAGTTTATGATCAGGAATATGATTTACATTATCAGGCGATTGACAAAAAGTTAGCTGAAATTATTCAGCAAGCGAATGATCCTAGGATCATCGCCAAGAAAATGAACCGGCAATACAACATGACCGAGTCATCAGAAAACTATTTTCTGTTGAATGGTCATTCATTCCCTTATACCTTACGTGATGCGATGGTTGTGGTTAAACCTAATCAAAAAATTAAACTTCGTATAGCGAATGCTCAACGTTCGGCAATGGCTATCCATTTTCATGGACATAAGGCGAAAGTAACCCATTTGGATGGAGTACTTTTATCCCCGGCTGCCCAGATAACCCGAGATGTTTTTGATATTGCGCCAGCACAGCGTATTGACTTGAGTTTGCAAACGGAAAATGACGGCCTGCATAGCTTTGGTCCGGGAATTTGGTTATTTCATGATCATGTTGAAACCGGAATTACCACGGATGGAATGTCCCCTGGAGGGAATATCAGCATCCTGGTTTACCAAGATCTACTTGATGACATGGGGATGCCAAAAATTCGTGAAGCACCCGTTAATCGGTATTTCAACAAGAATTTTTATGCTAAAAAAAATCCAGTGTGGAATATGAAAGCTTTTAAACCATTCTTTGGTGATGCCGGAATGATGGAAGTGAATTACTTCCGGCTTATTTTATTTGGTCTGGTTTTGGGAGTGATTTTTGCGATACTGTTTTTTCTGATCCGTCAGCCAGCAGGGATAGAGGAAGAATAATGAAAAAAATAACTTTTATCGGTATATTGTTTTTTACTTTTTCTTCATTCTCTTTATCGGCAATGAATCATTCGGGTATGATTATGGATGCAAAAGGGATGGTGATGAACAGCAATCCTGATAAATTACCTAAAGATTGCAAAAAAATCTCAGAAGATGTGCATTTTACTGTTCATGCTGGGCATAAATATGCAAAAAAATTCAATGGCAAAATGTACGCTTTTGATCAACAGCAATGGGATGTTAAGCCCTGCAGCCGGATCAAGATAACTTTTATTAATGATGATAACATTCGACATCAATTTATGATTCACGGCTTACCTGGTTATTTATATCCCAAGGGAATGTTCCATATTGAACTTTATGGAAAAGGCAAAAAAGAAGGTTTTTTTATAGTGCCTAGCCAGCCGAAAACCTATTTGGTGCATTGCGAAGTTCCGCAACACATGGAAAAGGGCATGAAAGCACAATTAAAAGTAGCTGGTGGTGATCAGGATTTACCAAGTATTCCTGGTGTTACTGAACCAGTCACTCCCGATAGCTACGAAGTCAGCTGGAATCAAGCAAGCTGGGCTATTGCAATTTTGTCAGTACTGGTGGGTTTTGCAGTGCCGTTTTTTCTGATGGTGAAGTATAAGAAATCCAAGTGAAAGAGCGGGCAGTCAGCGGAGACAGAAATTTTGACGATTTGGCTGAACGTTTTGAAAAGCACATTTATGGTAGTAGTAAGGGAGTCATACGTCAGGCAATTATTTGGCGGGATCTGAAAAGAGCTTTGGCAGGAAATAAAAAATTGCGCGTTCTTGATCTTGGAGCTGGATTGGGACATTTTTCTATTAAGCTGAGTCAACTAGGCCACGATGTCTGCTTTACGGATATTTCTCCTGTCATGACACAAAAAGCTATAGAGTTTGCCAGCCAGGCAGGTGTTGATGGAAATATAGATTGGAATATCTTGTCTTATCAACAATTTGTTGAACAGCATCATGGTAAGTTTGATCTGATTTTATGTCATGCTCTACTCGAGTGGTTGGAACAACCGGAACAGCTATTTCCTGCCATGGTTAATTTGCTGGAGACAAGAGGCATTTTTTCATTATGTTTCTATAATCCTGTCGGGATGGTTTACCGTAATTTGATTCACGGCAATTTTAATCGGGTAACGCATCAAGAAGATTACCGGGGTGATAAAGGTAGTCTGACGCCTGATAACCCTTGTTCAATTAAAGAGGTTAAGCAATGGCTTGGTGAAAATCAGTTTGATATAGAAAGCGTCAGTGGTATCCGCGTTTTTAGTGATTACGCTGTTGAGAAACGCGGTGGACTTAAGTTACCCAAAGCGGTTTTGGATATGGAGCTGGAATTTTCGCAGTTGGAACCGTACAAATGGATGGGGCGTTATTTGCATTTTATGGTGAACAGGCGTTTATACCAATCCCGATAAATTCTCGTTTAATCCTTCTTCTGATGGAGAAGGCGGGAATTTGGAGGATTGAAATATAAACTTATTCCGTGCTCGTTCCTATGGATTTTTATCCGGACCTGGATTAAAAAGATTGGCGACCCTAGAGTTGCTGTCAGATTCTTTTGAAGTTGAAAGTATTTTAGCAGTCCCTTGTTTTTTGACTTCGTCAATTCTGATAATTTCATGCATGGGGATGAAGGACCGTTTGACGCCATTGAATTCTGAGCGAAGTTTATCTTCAGAAGGGTCTAAAACAATAGCGCTTTTTTCGCCAAAAACGAAATCTTCTACAATAACAAAACCATACATGTCGCCTTGATAGACGTGTTTGGCGTAGATTTCGTAAACTTGTTTTTGGTTGAAAAAAACTACTTTATAAATAAGCTTATCTGACATACAGTTCTCAAAAAAATATAATAAGACTATTGTAGCACCGATATTCTGAATTAACTCAACGCGGCAAGAGGCATTAAGAAATGAAATACCGAATTTATCTATCTGGAGAAATTCACACTGATTGGCGGGAGCAAATCAAACATGGAATTTTGGAAAATAATCTGGATATTGAAGTTTTCAGTCCAGTTACCAATCATGAAAAAAGTGATAATGTGGGTGAAGAAATACTGGGGAAAGAGACAAATAATTTTTGGAAGGATCATAAGGCTTCAAAAATCAATGCATTGCGAACTCAAACTGCCATTAAAAAAGCAGATATTGTCATCGTACGTTTTGGCGATAAATACAAACAATGGAATGCCGCTTTTGATGCCGGGATCGCAATTGGTTTGGGTATACCAGTTATCACCATGCATGCGTCTGAATTGACTCATCCACTCAAGGAAATTGATGCTATGGCAATGGCTGTCACCGAAACGCCACTGCAGGTGGTTGAAATTCTAAAGTATATTTCTCAGTCATAGATAGGTTTATTTTTGCCGTGATTCATTTTTATCACAAGATTTTGGTAGATTGCTGGGGCAATTAAGAAGTGCTGGTTTCATGTTTTCTTGAACAGAATAAATGCCGATACCCCCATTATTCCCTTCGAAACCAACAAGCAACAAAGGTTGTTTAGTTGGGTTATCTTTTGCGGGGATAAAAATGATAGACTCAGGAGCAAGTAGCCCTTTTTCCATGCTATTGATATAGCCCATAAATTTCAATAATTTTGGGTTCGATATGTCATAGGCCAATATTCCGTTTTGACGCTCCAGCCCAATAAAAGCAATTGTTTTGCCATTCAGTTTGCCCAGAGCTAATGCTTCAGGCTCGGGGCCTTTTTTAGGTGATCGTTTGTCAAAGTCGCAAATCAGGTTATTGATATTGTGTCTGGAAGGATCCAGAGATAACAAAATGGTTTCCAGGGAGCCGCTGTCACTGATTAATTGGCCTGATTCGGCATTCCAAACAGAAAAAGAACGTGTCCCAAACATGGTCAATTGTTCAATTTTTCCATCTTTGTCAGCATCTCCGTCTATGGCTGAGATGCTTAGACGTCCAAGAAATTTTTTGGCAGCAAAATTACCGTAAATGGCATTAAGTTTGGCTTTGGTGGTCTGACTAATTTTGTGGTGGGCAATATCTTTTACTCGAACTCGATCGCCTTTGTCGGCGCGGGCATCACCTTCATTTGCTGTAATTAAATATTTTTTTCCTTTTTGGTGGTAAATAATAAGATTATCCGGCATGGGTAATCCAGCAATTTGGTCATCAATGAAAGCTCCGCCATCTTTGTCAGAAGCATCAATGGTTTGAGAGATGGTTCCTAAATTGTAGATTTTGACCCATTTTTTCAATTGCAGATCAAAAACTGCGATTGCGTTATTTTCCTGCAGACTAACGTATAATTGATTGTCGGCAGCATCCAAATATTCGGGTTCTATATGACGATAGGGTTGGGTTGTTGTTAAATCGTTTATTCTTATATCTAAGGCCAAGTTTTTTGCTAGATTAGCTGTCTGGAAATCATAGGTTTTAACCTTGGTCTTATTTAATAAATTAAGGTCAGTTATTTTGGTTATATCAGACAGGTCTATGATACTGATTGAACCTGGTGCATCCTGATTGCCGCCAACTGTAAACTCGCCTTCGTTTACAACGTATAAATTTGAACCGTCTTTCGAAAATTTAACCTGGTCAGGATGAAAACCTACATCCAAAGTTATGATGCTAGAAAGGTGGCCTTTCCGGTAATCAAAAAAACCTACTTTTCCGGGTATTTTACCGTTTTGAATTGGAATCAGGCTGACTGCTCCAAATCCTCGGCCTTGTGGGTCGATTGCAGTTGAAGATGCGCTGTGAATATCAGCAAGGGAGCCAAAAACTGTATTGAAATTGATGATGCCGCGTTCTTTTATTGAACCGTCAGTTTGCAATTCCAGAACTTGTACGCCAAAAACATCAGATCCAGACAGAGTGCTTAATATGGTGTGTTGGTGAGTAGAATAAGCTAGAATTTCGCCGCTTCCTTGACTCGCGCCATTATTCTTTGTCAGGGCGTGCAGCAGAGACATTTTGATCTCTGCTTGGAGTATTGGGGCCATCAACAATAATAGTAAGAAAGCCAAAGTTGTTATTTTCATATCAACATTATAGAAAATAAAATTTATTTGTACCTTAACTGCGGATGTCGTTATTCGCAGTGGTAAAAAATATGGTAACTATTCAGCGTATTTATAGGCTCAATATCAGTGACTTATTCCAGAAGACGCCGTAAATACGTCCCTGTAGGCTTGATTGTGTCATCCATGACACATACACTTCTTCCATAAGCCACTGATATTGAGTGATTTTGATAAATTAAATATGCTGAATAGTTACAAAATATGTTGAATATGAAATAAGAGCCAAAAGTTTTAAAGTCTTGAAAAGCCTTCTCCAGAGGGAGAAGCTTGGTTGAGGGGGAAATAAAAAATGTAAAGATCCCAACCCTATGAATGATATGAGAAAGAATTGGCTCTTAATTCACATTTGAATTGAAAAATACGCCGAAGTTGGCTAGACAAACTCCATGCAAAAGTTTATTGCATGGAGTTTATGGTGATCAGGAAAGAATGCTATTCCCAGTTTAAAGCGCCGCCGGTTTGATATTCAGTCACACGGGTTTCAAAAAAGTTTTTCTCTTTTTTCAGATCCAGCACTTCAGACATCCACGGGAACGGGTTATTCACGCCTGAATATTGTTCCGGCAAGCCGATCTGGCTTAAGCGCCGATTGGCAATAAACTGTAAATATTCTTCAAACATGCTGGCATTCAGCCCTAATATGCCGCGCGGCATGGTGTCGCGGGCGTATTGGGTTTCAATTTCCACCGCTTCTTTAATCATGGTAATCATTTCCTGTTTGAATGAATCCGACCATAAATGCGGGTTTTCCAGTTTGATCTGGTTGATGACATCTATGCCAAAATTCATGTGCATGGATTCATCGCGCAGGATGTATTGGAATTGTTCCGCGGTGCCAGTCATTTTGTTGCGCCGGCCCATGGACAGTACCTGGGTAAAACCGACGTAGAAGAAAATGCCTTCAAAGACCACATAAAAAGCGATCAGTTCACGGAGCAGTTTTTGGTCATTTTCCGGCGTTCCGGTATGGAAATTTGGATCGCTCAAATATTGGGTAAACGGTAATGCCCATTCCGCCTTTTTAGCGACGGCCGGTACTTCCCGGTACATATTGAAAATTTCGCCTTCATCCATAGCCAAAGACTCAATCACATATTGATAGGCATGGGTATGAACGGCTTCTTCAAATGCCTGGCGCAATAAATACTGGCGGCATTCTGGATTGGTAATATGGCGGTATACGGCCAGCACCAGATTGTTGGCGACCAGCGAATCAGCAGTGGAAAAAAAGCCCAGGTTACGTTTAATGATGGTGCGTTCGTCTTCAGTCAGGCCATCTTTGCTTTTCCACAAAGCTATATCCGCAGTCATGTTGATTTCCTGCGGCATCCAGTGATTAGCGCAGCCATCCAGATATTTTTGCCACGCCCAATCATATTTAAAAGGCACCAGCTGGTTTAAATCTGCCCGGCAATTGATGATTTTCTTATCATCGACCTGAATGCGTTTGGCGCCCATTTCAATAGCTTCCAGGCCAGAGGCAATTTGTGGTGTTTCGTCAACCGGTGTGACAGAAACGGCTGCTGCCATCGGGTCAGGATTGACGGTTGGGGCTTCGCCAGCCGTTTGCATCAGGTCATCATTGTCCTGTATTCCCATGCCGGGTCGGACATGAGGTGCTTGGCCATTTTTCTTGGCCAGATTTTCTAGTGGATCATCCCAGTTCAACATTTTTCAATCTCCAGGTTCTTTTGTAAATGGAATCTGCACATTTTTTCCCTTTCCGGATGGTGAGGGATTTAAATAACGATTCGTGATTAATAACATATATTATTGGCAAGCCTCACACTCAGGATCGAGTATTGAGCAGACCTTTGCCGATTCTTCCGCTTCAGGGTTAGCCTGAACAGCATTTAGTTTGCCATCTGCCAAAGTGCTTTTTTCTACATGGGTGGCGCCCATGCTACGCAGATAGTAAGTGGTTTTTAGACCGCGCAGCCAAGCCATTTTGTACAAGGCATCCAGTTTTTTGCCGCTCGGTTCAGACATGTAAAGATTCAGGGATTGTCCCTGATCCAGCCATTTTTGCCGACGTGAAGCCGCTTCAATCAACCAGCGGGTGTCAATCTCAAATGCGGTTGCATAGAGTTGCTTAATCTCAGTCGGAATGCGATCAATTTGCTGGACGCTGCCATCGTAATATTTCAGGTCATTAATCATCACTTCATCCCAAAGCCCAAGTTCTTTCAAGTCTTGAACCAGATGTGGATTAACAATAGTAAATTCACCGGAAAGATTGGATTTCACAAACAGGTTTTGGTAGGTTGGCTCAATCGATTGAGTCACGCCACAAATATTGGAAATCGTAGCGGTTGGCGCGATGGCCATGGTATTGGAATTACGCAAGCCTACAGTTTTGATCCGGTCACGCAGATTCTCCCAGTCAAAGGTTTGTGAGTCATTAACCTGCAGATAATCACCGCGACTTTCTTGCAGCAGCTCGATGGAATCAATTGGCAAAATACCCTGGCTCCAGAGTGAGCCGTCGAAGGATGAATATTTACCGCGTTCGGCGGCCAGATCAGCAGAGGCTTTTAATGCAAAATAACTGATGGCTTCCATGGAGCGGTCAGCAAATTCCACGGCTTGTTCTGATCCGTAAGCAACTCGCATTTTATATAAAGCATCCTGGAATCCCATCATTCCCAGTCCAACAGGTCGATGCCGCAGGTTGGCCCGGCGCGCCTGGGGAACACTGTAAAAATTGTATTCAATGACATTATCCAGCATGCGCATGGCGGTATGGATGGTTTTTTCCAGCTTGCGCATATCCAGGCCATCTTCGCCAATATGGGCTGGTAGATTAATAGAGCCCAGGTTGCAAACGGCGATTTCACTGTCCGATGTGTTCAAGGTGATTTCTGTGCACAGATTTGAGCTGTGTACCACACCAATATGTTGCTGTGGAGAGCGCAAATTACAAGGATCTTTGAATGTGATCCAAGGATGGCCCGTTTCAAACAGCATCGACAACATTTTTCGCCACAGGGTCAATGCCGGTAGCTTTTTGAAATTTTTGATTTCGCCACGTTCGGCCTTTGCTTCGTATTGGCAATAGGCTTTTTCAAATTCCAGACCGTATAAATCATGCAAATCCGGAGTTTCTTCAGGTGAGAACAAAGTCCAGTCCGCTTCTTCGGCAACCCGCTTCATAAAAAGATCGGGTACCCAGTTGGCGGTATTCATGTCGTGGGTGCGGCGTCGATCGTCACCGGTATTTTTACGCAATTCCAGAAATTCTTCGACGTCCAGATGCCAGGTTTCAAGATAAGCGCACATGGCGCCTTTGCGTTTGCCACCCTGGTTGACTGCAACCGCTGTGTCATTGGCAACTTTCAGAAAAGGTACGACGCCCTGCGATTTGCCATTGGTGCCTTTAATGTGCGATCCCATAGCTCTGACCCGTGTCCAGTCATTACCCAGGCCGCCTGCATATTTGGATAACATGGCGTCATCTTTAATCGCGCTGAAAATGCCATCCAGGTCGTCAGGAACCGTGGTTAGATAGCAGGATGATAACTGTGGGCGCAAAGTGCCGGAATTAAACAAGGTCGGTGTTGAGCTCATAAAATCAAAGCTCGACAACAAATCGTAAAACTCGATGGCTCTGGCTTCCCGGTTAATTTCATTGATTGCCAATCCCATTGCCACGCGCATGAAAAAGGCCTGGGGCAGTTCGAAGCGGGTATCATCGTGATGAATAAAATAACGGTCATATAATGTTTGCAGACCAAGGTAATTGAACTGCAAATCACGCTCTGGTTTTAATGCTTTTCCCAGAGTGTTTAGATCATATTGGGTCAAGGTGCGATCCAGCAGTTCCAGTTCTGCGCCGCGATGTATGAAGTCGCCGAAATACTCGCCATAACGATCAGACATTTCCTGATATGAAACCGCAATGCCTTGGGGTTGGCCGAGGAATGTCAGCGCCTCACTACGCATGTTATCCAGTAGCAAGCGTGCTGATACAAAAGAATAATCCGGCTCTTTTTCGATCTGGGTACGGGTACTCATGATGACGGTCGGAATAATGTCCTTTTCTGGTACGCCATCAAACAAGTTACGGAATGTTTCCTGGAGGATAAACTCCTGATCGACATTATTAAGGTCGGTGCAGGCTTCCGTAATCAGTTTTTTCAGGCGTTGAACATCAAGCGGCTTACGGCTGCCATCTGCCGCTGTTATATGGATAACGTTTTGCGCTTCTGTTGTGTCGTTTTGCAAGGTTGTTTCTGAACGCAGCCGGGCATGTTCTTCCCGATACAAAACATAGGCACGTGCAACTTTATGGTGCTCGCTGCGCATCAGGGCTAATTCAACCTGATCCTGAATGTCTTCAATATGGACAGTGCCGCCACTGGGCAATCGGCGCATTAAAGCGGCAGTAATTTGTTCGGTTAGTTGCGTAACGTTTTCGTGGATTCGCCGGCTGGCAGCAGCGTTGCCACCTTCAATAGCCAGGAAAGCTTTGGTAATGGCGACAGATATTTTGTTGGCGTCAAAAGTCGTTACTTTTCCATTACGGCGAATGACCCGAACTTCTCCTGGCGCTACCGCCTGAATATCAGGGGAGGCAGTTTCAGTTTCCAGAATAGTGATTTTTTTTAAAGCTTCATTAGTCGATGTTTCAGTATCCATTTTTCCTCCGGAATTAGCGAGTGGTGTAATTTGATCCTTGGCTTGAAAATAATATTTAATACGTTAAGTTGTGCGGTAAAAGTGTTTTAACCAGTCAGTACAATTTGTAGTCATTCCATAAATAGCTTTGAAGTAAGGCGCGCAGTGCGGCGGGTGGGCGCAGGATTGTTCATCTTTGGTTCTGTATAAAAATTATACAGACAAGCTAAGTAACCTTAATTATATTGTAAAACTATGACAACTTCGCCTTGAGATTAGAATATACATTATATTGTGTTTTGTCTATACAAAAATCACTATATAGTGTGTTTTTTCTGTGGATAAGTTGTGAGTAAATTGAGTGGAAGCAGAGTTTTTATTGTGAATTCAACGTCTTAAATAGACTATAAATAATGCAGATATGATTATTAATATTTTTTTTCAGGATGTTGTTTCCAATGGATATTATGGTTGATAGAAAAATAGTAGAACAGGCCGAAGTTGATTGCGGCGGAGTCTTTTTGCTAGAATCTGTGTAAGAGCTAAATAGTCAAGAATACAATGAAATTTGTATTGCACATAAAGCAAAATGTAGCAAGCAGTTGACATTTTGGCTCTTACTTCACATTAGAATGAAATTACAAAAAATATGGAGAAGACGATGAAAAAAATAATTTTTACAAGTCAGGTATTTGTTTTTTCGACCTTGTTTTTTGCATCTGAGCTTGTTTACTCGGTAACGCTTGCACCCGCCCCTCAACCTTCATTGCAGATTATTTCCGAAATTGATGGTAATTTCAATTTATCTAGCTCTGATGTGGAAGCGGCTGGCTACACTATCGCCAGCGAAAGTGAAATGATGTCATTTATTGATGGGGCTATAGCTGATGTTGAAGGTATTTCTAGTGCAGCGGCATCCGCACTGAATGCCTGCAGAACTGGTGCGTCCACATGCTATACAAAACCTGGTTTTGATGGCAACTCGTGGACATTTTATCCTATGTTTCTAGGTTTTGGCGGTATACCTGCCCCAGGTTCAGAGCCCACTCTAGGAGGCGAAGGAATTCCTGAAATTTACTATGAAGGAGGATCGGTTTCGTTTGGCGGAGGGTTTGGAATTCCTGAAGCTGTTATTTCTCTTGGGGGTGGCGGGAATGTAAGTGGATGGCTCGCTAAACCTGTTCCTTTGCCGCCTGCACTTGGGCTTATGTTATTTTCATTGATTGGATTGCCACTGGTGAGACGATCCAGCAAAACCAGAAATTAATTGTCTGATTTGTTCAATTTAAGTGTTTTTACTGCACTTGGGTTTTTATTCAGGTGCAGTGAAAATTCAATCAAAAACCTGCGAGTTCACTGGATTTTCGATCCATATTTAGCAGAGTTACCTGAGGGTTTCAAAAAGTTCTGTTTTTCTTTGTTTATTTGCCGATACCATAAATCATGGTGCTGTTTGGCCCAGGATTTATCCACTTTCCCGGTTATCATTCCACGCAGAGCGCCTT
>CAZGYJ010000068.1:0-15031 GCA_964530345.1 uncultured Methylomonas sp. | reverse complement strand
ATTCTTTAAATTCTGAGCTGTAGGTATTAGATTGTTTTGTTTGATTATTCATTTTGTGTCCGGTGTTTTATTCAAAATCAAAATTGCAATTGGCAATAAAATAATTCTCAATGGAAAATGTCGGTTGCAGATTCAGGCCATTATTTTTTTTAGAGTCGACTAATTATTAATTGGAATGTCAAAATTATAGTGCTATTACTCGTTAAAACGTTGTTTGTATCTATGGTATTATTGGCGGGAATTTAAAACACTAAAATATAACGAAAAAAACGATGCAAGAAATAGAATACGAGTTCCAGGAAGATGATTTAATTCAATACAATGAACTACAGTATGATAAAAACGAAGATTATGTAAAAAACATGAAACGTAATCGCTGGATGTATCCGGGATTTATGGCGTTGATAGCCCTGTTTTACTGGTCTTATTATGGAAATCTGGAGCAAGCTATATATATCCTGGTTATTGCTGTATTGTGGATGCTGGTGACACCTTGGGTGATTAAGTGGCAGATGAAACAGAAAATTCTGGACAGTTATTCAGAAAAAGAAAGAAATAATATGTTTGGCCAATATCGGTTGTTCATTGATCCCAAAGACCCAAATTTTTTGCAGGAGCGTTCGCCTAGTGGTAAAAACAAGGTCGAATGGAAAGAGATGCTGAGAGTGGATTACGAGAAAGGTCAGGTGCATTTGGTGCTTGATAGTGGTGCGGTTTTAATAATTCCGGTTAAGAAAGTTACTAAAGGCAATTTGGAGAAGTTTGCTGAGATGGTGGAGAAATTAATTGAAAAGCATGACAAGTAATTTGAAATGCTTATAACACACCATCACGCTTCTGAATGTAATATCGACAAGCGTCAACGCATTCTGGTTTGCTTGGATACGGCCCACTAATCATTTCAACAGTGAAAAACCACCAGCCATATTCATTGAAGTAGTAACGATCTTGGGGTTTGAAAACAGGATGTCGAGGGCTTGTTTGTTTTTTCTGCATCTGTCTATTTTAGCTAAGCTGATTTTTAAATTGTGCTGAATTTTAAAAATATTTGTTTACGTCGAGGCCCTGAAATTTTGTTTTCCGGCGCTTCATTTACTTTACATAAAGGCCAAAAAATTGGCATCACGGGCGCTAATGGAGTTGGAAAATCCAGTTTTTTTGCTTTCATTCGAAATGAACTTCATCCTGATGAAGGAGAATTTTCAATGCCGCCTGGTTTACAAATTGCTCATGTTGCGCAAGAAACACCAGCAATACAGAGAGAAGCAATCGAATATGTCATCGATGGCGACCAGGAATTGAGACAGCTGGAAGAACAATTACAAGAGCAAGAACGAGTAGACGATGGTTTAAGACTTGCTGAATTACATGAAAAGCTGGAAACATTAGGTGGTTATACCGCTCAATCTCGTGCATCTCGATTGATGAATGGTCTTGGATTTTTACCTTCACAGGAAAGGATGGAGGTCGCCGAATTTTCAGGCGGTTGGAGGATGCGTTTAAATTTAGCCCAGGCCTTGATGTGTCGGTCTGATGTTTTGTTACTTGATGAGCCAACCAATCATTTAGATCTGGATGCAGTTATTTGGTTGCAGGATTGGCTGACCAAATACCAGGGCACTTTGTTGTTGGTTTCACATGACCGGGAATTCCTGGATGCTGTGTCAGATCATATTGTCAATATTGAACAAAAAAAAGCTGAAATTTATTCTGGCAACTACAGCGCATTTGAAAAAACGCGCACAGAAAAATTAGCCCAGCAGCAATCTGCATTCGAAAAACAGCAAAAGGAGATTGCTCACATGCAAAGTTTTGTAGATCGATTTAAGGCTAAGGCAACTAAGGCGAAGCAGGCACAAAGCAGAATTAAGGCTTTGGAAAGAATGTCAGTGATTGCTCAGGCCCACGTAGATTCTCCGTTCGATTTCCATTTTTCGCCAGCCGATAAATTACCAAATCCATTGCTAAAAATTGAACAGGCCAATGCTGGATATGATCAATCGGTCATTATTAAAAATATTAATTTATCAATTTCTCCCGGAGACAGAATTGGTCTGCTTGGGCCAAATGGGGCGGGCAAGTCAACTTTAATTAAAGTACTTGCCGGAGAAATGCAGCCGCTGCTGGGTGAGATGCAAGAGTCTGAAATGCTAAGGATTGGTTATTTTGCCCAGCATCAACTGGAACAGTTGCGTCTTGATGAAAGTCCGTTATGGCATTTACAAAAGATTGATCCTGAAGCAACCGAAAAGCAATTAAGAAATTTTTTGGGGGGATTTAACTTTCATGGCGACAAAGCGTTGGAAAAAGTTGCTCCTTTTTCTGGCGGCGAGAAAGCGCGTTTGGTTTTGGCATTAATTGTTTATCAGCAACCTAATTTGTTGTTGTTGGACGAGCCTACTAATCATCTTGACCTGGAAATGCGCTATGCGTTAAGTGTTGCTTTACAGGAATTTCAAGGGGCAATTATATTGGTGTCTCATGACAGGTACTTGTTGCGCTCAGTTACTGATAAATTATTATTGGTGGCTAATAAAATAGTTCAGCATTTTGATGGTGATTTAGACGATTATAGACAATGGCTTGCCGATCGGAAACAACTGCAAAGTTATAAGGGATCAGAGGTTTCTCCTTCCGAATCAACCTTTTCTAGAAAGCAGCAACGAAAACTGGATGCAGAGCGTAGACAAAAGCTAAAACCATTGTATGATGCAGTAAAAAACGCCGAACAAAAAATGCAAAAATTGCATCAGCAACAACAGCATTTAGAAAAAGTTTTGGCTGATTCTGAAATCTACTCAGAAAGCAAAAAAGATCAATTAAAACAATTATTGCAGGAAAAATCTGAAATAGACAAGGCTGTTGAAAAAATAGAGGCGGATTGGCTCACTGCGGGTGAGCGATTAGAATTGGCAGAAACAGAAAATCATGTATGAATTTACCAAATTAATATTTAGTATCTGTTTATTGCAAAAAGGGCCTCAGGATATTCCCTATTCAGTTTTATTGTTTAGATTGACAGTAGCCATATATGCCTTGATCAGTTTTATGATTTTGATTCTATCGACGAACTGGTGGCTGGCAATACAGCAGGTTTTAATCGGGATTGTTTTAACACTGACTTTTACCTGGTTGATTTTATCCTATACCCACAAAATATCTCGGTTTTATCAAACTGCGACTGCGTTGTTTGGCACTGATGCGATGATAAATTTTTTTGCTGTTCCTGCATTGGCAAGTCTAGCCATTGGGATGACAGCAGGGTTTGCCAGTTTGGTTTTGATTGGTTTAATGGCATGGCACTGGCTTGTTAGTGGACATGTTTTTCGACATGCATTAAATATTAATTTGTTTTTAGGTTTGGGTGTTGCATTGTTATATATTCTTGGTTCCTATTGGATAATGATTACGGTTTTTCCTCAAATTGTTGAAGTGAGGTAGTTGATGATGGACGGGTACAAACATATTTTATTGGCGGCGGATTTTTCTGACCATGGTGAAGCTGTTGCCAGTAGAGCTAAAAATTTGAAAGATAAATATCAGGCAAAGTTAAGCATTGTCCATATTGTTGATTATTTACCAATAACCGATGCAACTTATGGCCCTATTATCCCTTATGATATGGATCTGACGACTGAGTTAATGGACGTTGCAAAGCAAAAGCTGGCAGATTTAGGGAAAAAACTCAATGTTGATGAAGATGATCAATGGCTGGAAATGGGGAGTCCTAAACTTGAGGTAGTGCGGATTGCCGAGGAAAACGATGTGGATTTGATTGTTGCCGGTTCTCATGGCAGACACGGATTGGCTTTGTTGTTGGGTTCAACAGTGAATGGTATTTTGCATCACGCCAAATGTGATGTTCTGGCGGTTCGATTGCAGGACGATTGATTTTGCTGACTTTGGTTCTAGGTGGTGCTCGCTCAGGAAAGAGTCGATTTGCCGAACAATGTGCAAGAGATTCTGGCAAACAAGTCGTCTATATTGCTACTGCCACAGTGACTGATGAAGAAATGCGAGATCGAATTAAACACCATCGCAATCGTCGCTGCGCAACGTGGTTTACTGTTGAAGAGCCAATTCATCTGGCGAATGCAATCCAAAGGTTTTCCGAAAACTATTTTTTGTTGATCGATTGTTTGACGCTGTGGCTTAGTAATATTATGTTCGATAGCAAAGGAGATTTGCAGGAGACAATTTTTGAAAGACAAACGACTGCCCTGATGAAAGTTTTGGAAAAAACTGACAATGAAATACTTTTGGTCAGCAACGAAATTGGTTCTGGAGTGGTTTCTGTTGACAAAAATACCCGCCGGTTTGTGGATGAGGCAGGTTTGCTGAATCAGAGAATTTCCCGATTGGCCGGCCGGGTGGTTTTAATAACTGCCGGTTTGCCGCATATCCTAAAATAATAACTTTAGCCTGAAATTATTTTCGAATGGATTGGCTTAATAATGAAATTCCCCGCCCTGATCAGGTGTTTTTTCAAAAAGCATTGCTGCGTCAAGCACAGTTAACCAAGCCTGCCGGATCTTTGGGCATCCTGGAACATATTGCAGTTCGTCTTGCCGCAATGCAGAGATCGGAATTTCCTGTTGCCGAAAAAGTCTGGATTACTGTTTTTGCTGCTGACCATGGTATTGCTGAAGAATCAGTATCAGCTTTTCCGCAGTCAGTGACTTGTGAGATGTTAAAAAATTTTTCAGATGGCGGGGCGGCTATCAACGTATTGGCAAATCTGGTTAATGCTGAGCTTGAGGTCATAAATGTTGGAACTTGTCAGGAAGTATTTTTACCGAAAGTCCTTCATTTCCCGGTAGGAAGTGGGACAAAAAATTTTTTGCAACACCCTGCAATGACTGAAGAGCAGGTAGAGGAAGCGTTGCTGGTAGGGAAGGCGGCAGTGACAAGAGCAATAGAAGAGGAATCGAATTTGTATATAGGCGGTGAAATGGGAATTGCGAATACAACTAGCGCCAGTGCTTGTGCGAGTGCAATTTTGAAAATTGATGCCGCTTCATTAACGGGTGCAGGGACTGGCTTGGATTATGAGAGAATAGTGAAAAAGGAAAGCATCATTAGGCAAGCTGTTCTTAAGCATCGAGATGATTTGAATAGTCCACTATCTGTTTTGCAATATTTGGGAGGCTTTGAAATTGCTGCATTAACGGGTGCTTTTTTGTTTTCTGCTCAACAAAAATTACCCGTGCTTATTGATGGTTTTATTGCAACAGTTGCTTCGTTAATTGCTGAAAAAATTAAGCCGGGAGTGACTGAATGGTTTTTTTATGCCCATTGTTCAGCCGAAAAAGGACATCGTTTGGTTTTGCAGCATTTAAATGTAAAGCCGATACTGAATTTTAACATGCGACTGGGTGAGGGTAGTGGCGCTGCAGTTGCCATTCCTGTTATACGGTCAGCATGCGCTTTGCATAATCAGATGGCTACTTTTGAACAGGCAAAAATATCCAGGGAATAATTTATCTTTTTAAAACCTTTTTGTATGAATTTTTTGTCGTGTGCAGAGGATATTTTTATAATTTTATTGGTTGATGGGTAGTAAAATGCTGGGAAAAATAAAAAGTTATGACGAAAAAACCCAAATGGGTGTGATCAGTACTGAACAGGAAGAATATGCTTTTCATATCGACGATTGGGATGAAGATGTACCGCCTGAAGTAGGTGATGAAGTTATTTTTGAAGAAAATGATGGTGAAATTGGGAAAGTGTCTTTGCTTGGGGCCAAGTTACCAAAACCCGATCCGGTTAAATCACGCGTTATCGCTGGATTGCTTGGCTTGGTTTTAGGTGCTGTGGGGGCGCACCGGTTTTATTTGGGATATTATCGGGTCGGAATTTATCAGATTATTTTTACTGCAGTGACAATGGGGTATGGCTTGCTTTGGGGGTTTGTCGAAGGTTTCCTAATCATTAGTGGCAACTTTGACAAAGATGCCAAAGGTCGACCTTTAAAATAGACCAATAGAAATGTATCAGGCATTTTGGTTAGCGGTGCAGTTTTTGACGCGCTTGCCAACGCCTAGTATTGGTGTGGCCACTAGCAGGCAAGTTGGTATTTCTGTTCTGTTTTATCCTGTTGTTGGGCTATTAATTGGTTGTTTGCTTGCTGTATTTTCCTTGCTGATTCATGGTCTGAATCAGTATCTTCAAGCTGCGTTGGTATTAGTTGCTTGGGTTTTTTTAACAGGAGGCCTGCACCTGGATGGTTTGGCGGACTGTGCTGATGCTTGGGCCGGAGGATTGGGTAGCAAGGAGCAAAGTCTGGCAATCATGAAAGATCCAGCAGCAGGGCCAATAGCGGTGATAATTCTAATTCTGATTATACTGGTTAAATGGTCAGCCTTGATCTCAATAGTTAATCAGCAGGAATTGGAAAAATTATTGGCTTTTCCAATAATGGGAAGAGTGTCTATTTTGCTGCTGATGTTATCAACCCCCTATGTCAGAGAAAAGGGGCTTGGAGAAACAATGAGCAATAATCTTCCAGCTCAAAAAGCATGGGGTGTTGTGCTGGTTAGTTTGCTTATTAGTACCTGGATACTTGGTTTTTTTGCTATTGCATTAGCATGTCTACTTATTTGGGTGTTGCGTCGAATGGCTTTGCTAAGACTTGGTGGAGTTACGGGTGATGTTTACGGTGCAGTACTAGAAATGGTTGAAGCAGCGTCAATGGTTATTGCTGTTTGGAAATTTGGTTAAGGAAGTGGTAGGGTCTCAATAAATGTTCTCCCGACACTAGTTCTTCTCTGGGTTAATAAATTCAGATTTTGTTAATCAAAAGGAACTACAATAGTTGGCTTCACTCAAAATTTGAGTGTATTTAATTGGTAAAACTTATGGCTAATGCTTTCGCCGATATTAATCAATCTCTGTTCCATGTGACTGATCCACTCAGGACGTTTATTAGCTCGGCCAACAATAAAAATCTTGAAGCGTTAATAAGAGGCATTAGAGGAGAAAAAAAGTATTTTCTGGTAACTGGTGAGCAGGGATCTGGCAAAACGACTTTTATACATCGTGCCGTCTGTGAATTGGGTTCCAAGACCAGGTTAATCAATATTCATCGAGGCAATCTGAATTTTCAGGAATTGGTCGATTTTGTTGGTCATGACCTTGACTCAGGTTTTTCTATTGAGGCCTCGCTTGAAAAAAAAATAAGCAGATTGGGTAAGTTGCTCGATATGTGGTCGTTGCAACATCTGGTTCTTGTTGTTGACCAGTCGCTTAATGTTCAGCAGCAATTGCTGGAAGATTTAATTAAACTCTGTGATACAGAAATTTCTGATCAATGTTGTTTTCATTTGATTTTTATCGGCTTGCCTCTACTTGAGGAGAAATTACAAGCCTCTGGTTTACCAGCAATGGTGCTTGAAGATGCGCTAGCGTTGCAGATAGAGCCATTATCCAAAGATGAAGTTGTTAACTATATAAATTTTCATTTACAAAATTTAAAAAACCAGGGTAGACAATTATTTTCTGAAGATGCAATTAAAAGCATTGTTCACTACTCCAAAGGGTTGCCAAGACTGATTAATCGTCTTTGTAGCTTGGCGCTATTGACGGCGAAACTGGAAGAAAAATCGACAGTCATGCCCGAAATGATTGATGAAATTTTACAAAACAGTTTGCTTTTGGGAAAAGAGTGCGGTTATGTTGGCAACAAATCTTTTGGGATTGAGGAGCCAAATACATTAGTTGAGCAAGAATTGTTGGCTGAATCTAAATTAACTGAGCCAAAACTTGAGGTAGATGAAAAAAAGTCGGTTTCTGGGGCTGGTCGGTATGTTAAATTTTCCGATGCGATGGGAAAGGAAGAGGAGAGGGATAAAGAAAAGGAAGATGTTCCTGAGAAAAATAAATTTGTCAGTGAAGACCAAAATCTAATAATTGAGCATGCAAAAGAGATTGAAACTGTTGCTGAGGATAAAAAGTGGATCGTCCCAATTTTTTCAAATCAGACATCGACTTTTATTTCCGCATTCATTATGGGCATGATTTTTTCGGCATTAATTGGAGCAGTTTTGTATTTTATGCAACAGGCCAGTCAGGTGACGCCAGAAAATAAAATAGAAATTGCTAAAGCTGAACAATTTCAAAGTCAGGGAAAAATAAAACAAAAAAAAATTGCGGCGCTTTTAGAGCGGTCGGAGCAGCAATTTGCCAAGCAACAATTAATGGCGCCTGAGCATGACAATGCATGGGAAAGTTATCAAAAAGTTCTCGATTTGGAGCCAGCTCATCCAAAGGCCTTAGCAGGAATTGAAAAAATTAAGGACACTTTGGTGCTTTGGGCCAAGCAAGAGATTAAGCAGGACAATTATCAGCAGGCCGCTTATCATTACCGCAAAGCGTTGGAAGCTTCTCCTGATGATCAAGGTATTATTGAAGCATTACGAGATATTGATAAAAAGGAATTATCAGAAAAAAACTTGAATGTGCCTGTCGTTAAAATGGCAGTAACTGAAAAAGAAAAGTACCAAATCGAACAATTATTAATGCAGGCAGAACGGCAATTGTCAGAAAAAAAATTAATGACGCCCGTTGACGACAATGCATGGTTATCTTACAAAAAAATTCTGGCGCTTGATCCTGATCATCAACGGGCTATTGAAGGTATAGATAAAATTAATGAGACTTATAAGCTTTGGGCCAGGAATGAATTAAAAAAGGGGAGTTTTAAGCACGCAGCATTTCTTTTGCAAAAGGCTTTGCAAATATCTCCAGATGATACCGATATTCAGTCTATGTTGGCAAAAATTGAGGGGAATAATGCTGCTACTATAGGTATATCAGGTTCGGTTCAGCAAGGACAATTGGTTCGTCGAAAAAATGCCCTTTCAAGACGAGACTTCTATGAATTACTAAAGGATCCATATGGCGTTGATCAATTATTGGCATTTGCCAAACAGCAAATTGCCCAAAAAAAGCTAACAAAGCCGGAAAGTGATAGCGCTTTTACTGTTTATAAAGTAATCCTAGAGCGTTATCCAACGCACCAGAAAGCATTGGCGGGAATTAAGAAAATTAAAGACACTTACTTGCTCTGGGCACGGCATGAAATGAAAAAAGGAAATATTGATAAAGCTGAGTATTTGTATAGCAAGGCGCTTGAAGTAGCGCCTGGTGATGTTAATATAATGTCAGCTTTAAAAAATCAATTCAATAAGACAAAGAACCTCCGCCCACGAAATTAGTGCGTGGAGCAACTTTACTGGTTTCTTGTTCTAAAAGGCAAACAAGACTTGATCTTGTTTGCCTTTGTTTTGCGAGAGGTAAAGGTTATTCAGGATTTACATTGACTGCTGCCAAGCCTTTAGGACCATTTTCAATTTCAAACGAAACTGTTTGGCCAGGTGTTAGAGTTTTAAATCCTTCGCCCAATATTACTGAATGATGAACGAACACGTCTTCATCTCCTTCAGAAGGCTCAATAAAGCCAAAACCTTTCGTGTTATTAAACCATTTTACGGTACCTGTCGCCATTTTGAAAACTCCAACTTGTTGATGTATCGACTTAAAATTGACATGGAGTTTGGCATTTTGGGGGCATGCTTGTGCACCGGTGCCATAGATTCCATGTGCAAAATTATTAAAATATTACAGATCTGCCGTAGCTAGATCACGATTAGTAAACAAGGTTCGAATCCTTGTGTTGCTTTCTATAACCTGAATCCGTGGCTTCACTACGGCACAGGTGATAAACGATTCGATACGGTTTGAAAAAATGCCCGCCCAACCAAAAAAAGGGCCAGCAAAGATTTTTTCGGGCCGTGCTAAATCAATGTATTTTGCCCCCTGTTATCCGCATTGAAAACCCGGATTCAGGGAAGCATCAGAAAATATTGTACTGCTATTTCATCAGTTATGCATCAACATATTTTATAAAGCCCGTCTAACACCAAAGAATTGGGGCTTACCATTCCAATGATTGTTTCACCTTCCATGACGGGTGCTCTAACCAGGTTATATGTTGAAAATAGTCGAGAACAATATCGAATGTCCATTTCTGGTCGAACAGAAATCACCGGCACAGTCATAATTTCATATACATTGACTCGTTCTGGCGCTCTATTTTTAGCTAAAACATGACGAGCAATATCTGCGGAGGTGATTAGGCCATATTCGTCATCTTCATGACGTTTGTTAACAATTAGCACAGAGGTTCTGGCTGTTTTCATGGTTTTTAGCGCTTCGCCAATGGTGGCGATACCGTCAATAGTTGTGTATTCAGGTTTCATGACATCACGAACCCGAATAATTTTTGGTTTAGCGTTCATATATCATCCTCATATTCCTGTGCCAGTTCATTAACTTGATGCATGACACCAATGGCATCTTCAACATCAATTTGCAAGGCAATACCAGTCCCGGGTTTTGTGTCAAATTCGGCCGTTTTGGATATTTCCTCCAAGATGTGTCTGCTAAGATGTTCCTCAACCAGGAAAAGCAATACATCTCTTTGATTTTCTAAAGTAAGCCCGAAAAAGGTTTTAGCCTGTTTCAGGCCTTCTCCGCGAGCATTATTAATGACAGTGGCACCTTTTGCACCATATTTTCGTGCCGTATCAAGCACGAGGTCAGTTTTGTTATCTTCGACAAATGCGACAATTAATTTAAAATGCATAACAATATTCTCAAAATTAAGTCAGGCTTCCTTTATTACGCCATTCTGCAATTTGAGCGTAACTCAAAACTGCAATGATTGGAAACAAACTGGCAAAAGCAATCAAGCCAAAGCCATCAAGCAACGGATTTCGGCCAGGAACAGACGATGCCAGTTCAAGACCTAATGCTGTCACAAGCGGTACAGTTACCGTTGAGGTGGTGACGCCTCCAGAATCATAAGCAAGCCCAATGATAAGCTTTGGGGCAAAGATGGTTTGAATGATGACCAGAATATAACCACCAACAATATACATATACAACTCTGTTCCAGTAATAATACGAAATGTTCCGAGTGCGATACCAAATGCAACGCCAATTGAAACGGCTATTCTAAGACTAAAGGCATGAATTGCCCCACCAGAAAGTTGTTCGGCTTTAATAGCGACAGCAATCAATGAGGGCTCTGCTAGCGTGGTAGCAAAGCCGATGCACGCAGCAAACGCGTATACCCAATAATATGATTGCCAGTTCGCAATGGTTGTTTGAGGGTTGGTTTTAATGAATTCCGGAGTTGTCAATTGGTGAGCCATTAATTCTCCAATAGGGAAAAGAGCCATTTGCAGTCCTTGAAGAAACAGGGCAATTCCGACTACTACATAGACGAAACCAAATAAGGTTTTTCCAGGATGTAATATTGGTTTACGAATGATTATAATTTGAAAACCGATAATTATGGCAGCAATGGGTAGGACGTCTCGGCCTGTATCTAGCAAAGTATCAGAAAAATTGGTTAGCCAGCTGGTCATAAAATAATTCCATAAACCATGACAAAAATCATCGGCGTGAGTGAGGCGAAAGCAATCAAGCCAAATCCATCGGTCATTGGGTTTCGTCCTTTGATGGCAGTGGCTAAGCCTACGCCAAGTGCAGTTACTAGAGGAACGGTAATAGTGGAAGTTGTTACGCCACCGGAATCATAAGCAATGCCGATAATTTCTTGCGGGGCAAATGGGGTAATAAGAACAACAATCGCATAGCCGCTAATAATTAAATAATGAAGTGGCCAGCCATGGAGGATGCGTAATACTCCAATCGTTATGGCAATTCCAACGGAGATTGCAACTGTTATTCGCAAACCAAACGCATAACTCGATTTGGCAGCATCGCTATCATTAATCATATTCCCTAGTCGGGCAATTTCTGCAGCTTCATTGGTTACAGCAATTAAAGCCGGCTCGGCAATGGTGGTGCCAAACCCAAGGCAAAATGCAAAGACCAGTAGCCAAAACAGGCTACCTTTTTGAGCAAATTCATAAGCCATCGACTCCCCAATTGGAAATAAGCTGAGTTCCAGGCCGATGATAAAAAAAGTTAGACCTAATACTACCAGGAAGGTACCGGTAATCAAGTTAATAATATCCGGTAACGGTTGTTCGATAACAAAGAACTGAAAAAACAAAATAACAGTAAAAATCGGAGCAAGATCGATGAAACTTTCGATAATTTGTTTAATAAATCGACTCTTAAGAAAGGCCATTATTTTATTTTAAGTGTTAGGTGATGCTGATTGTACCGATAGAAGACGCTTTTTCAAAAACAGGAACTGGCTAAAAGTTTGTAAGCGTAGGAAATGACTGACACTTTTTTCGTTAACATTCATATTCATTTAAGTTTTCATGACTATAGTGCAAGAACAAGAATAAGTAAAAAATCCTGATTATTATCAGATTGTGCTGAATGAATATGGAGATAGATTTCTAATGAAAAAAACAATTGTTTTTTTTGTAACACTAATTTTGCTGGTTTTAGCTAATCTAGCCTTTTGGGCATATCTTAATCAACCCCAAAATACTCGCGAGTGGGATGGTACGATGATGGGATTGACTTTTAATCCCATGCGTAGACATCATAATCCATTCAAAAAACATTATCCTAATCAATGGGAAATCGAAGAAGACATAGCGTTACTGGAAAATAAAGTACATGCGATTCGGACATATAGTGTTAACAATGGTTTTGATAAAATACCGGAATTAGCTCAAAAGCATCATATTAATGTGACTCTTGGTGCCTGGATAGACAAAGACGCAGCATCTAATCAGCAGGAAGTGGATAGATTGATTGAATTGAGTCGACAAAATAATCCAAATATTATCAGAACAATAGTTGGCAACGAGGCATTACTTAGAAAAGATGTTTCTGTTAGCGAGCTGATTTATTTGATTCGTCAGGTTAAAAGCCAAACATGGCGGCCAGTCAGTACTTCTGAGACCTGGGATACTTGGCTTAAATATCCGGAGTTAGCTGAAGAAGTTGATTTTATTTCAGTCCATATTTTGCCGTATTGGGAGGGGATTCCTGAAGATGAGGCTGTTGAATATGTGTTTCAACGATATTATGATTTGCAGAAAGCGTTTCCTGATAAGCAAATCATCATAACTGAAGTGGGTTGGCCATCTAATGGGCAGCCAATTAAACAGGCCACAGCTTCAATTGTTAATCAAGCCAGGTTTCTTGGGGATTTTCTCAATCGTGCGCATGCGGAAAATATAGTCTATTATGTGGTAGAAGCGTTTGATCAGCCTTGGAAAATGACCAGCGAAGGATCATCGGGCGCCTACTGGGGCTTGTATGATGCTGAGCGCAAACCAAAGTTTTCCATGGCAGGGACTGTGCAAAAGTTGCCTAAATGGCGTTATTGGGCGATTGGTGCGGTTTCTCTCAGTTTGTTTGTTACTTTCCTGTTTTTATTTAACAGAAAGCGGTTGAAATTACCTGGCGTGGTGTTTTTTGGCTTGATAGTCAATCTTGGCGCATCAACATTGGCTTGGACTGCGTCTATTGGCGCGCATCAGTATCAAACAACTTTTACTGCTGTTTTATGGTTTATTTTATTGTTGATGCAAGCACTTGCAGTCTTGGTGTTGTTAGTAGAAAGCCTGGAATTGGTTGAAGTGTTATGGAATCGTAATAGCAAGCGTGATTTCAAACCGTTAAAAGTCAGCCCTAATTTTATTTTTCCAAAAGTATCGCTACACGTTCCGATTCACAATGAACCGCCTGAGATGGTACGTCAGACACTGGAAGCGATTAATGGCCTTGATTATCCCAATCTCGAGGTGTTGGTTATTGACAATAACACCACTGATCCAGACATCTGGCAACCTGTTCGCGATGATTGTAAGCGGCTGGGTTCAAAATTTCGTTTTTTTCATTTGGAAAACTGGCCTGGTTACAAGGCAGGGGCATTAAATTATGCGCTGGAGCAAACTGCAACAGATACCGAAATTATTGCCGTTATTGATAGTGACTATATTGTTTCGCCGGATTGGTTAAAAAGTTTGGTGCCTTATTTTGATAATCCTGAAGTGGGTTTTGTGCAAGCGCCGCAAAATTACCATGATTGGCGGCAACATTGGTTTAAAACCTTAACGAATTGGGAATATGCCGGTTTTTTTAATATTGGTATGGTACAGAGGAACGAATATAATGCCATCATTCAACACGGTACCATGACCATGATTCGCAAAACGGCCCTTGAAGCTGTAGGTCAATGGGGGGAATGGTGTATTTGTGAGGACAGTGAGCTGGGAATTCGGCTTTACCGTGCCGGGTATGATTCAGTTTATGTCAAAGATACCTTTGGCCGTGGCGTAACTCCCGATACATTTTCTGGCTATATCACGCAACGGCACCGCTGGGTTTATGGAGCCATGCAAATTATCAAAGCACATTGGCGCAGTTTGTTTTCATTTGGAAAAACCGACTTGACGCCTGCACAGCGTTACTATTTTGTGGCCGGTTGGCTGCCGTGGTTCTCTGATGCGCTGGCATTAATTTTTACAGTTGCCAGTTTAATTTTATCAGCAAGAATTTTTATTGATCCGGTTGCAGGAGAACTGCCTATCGCAGCATTTGTTTTGCCTACAATAGGTTTGTTTGGTTTTAAATTAATCAGGAGTTTATGGCTATATCGGGTCAGGGTTAAATGTACTCTGCCACAAATATTAGGTGCGACATTGGCTGGGTTGGCTTTGACTCATACTGTGGCCATAGCAACATTACAAGGTTTGTTTACTTCTGGACGGCCTTTTTTACGTACTCCAAAATGTGAAAAAGAACGACCTTTTTTTGCAGGCTTGATGACCATTCGTCAAGAGCTGGTGTTTCTGGTTCTGCTTTGGACGGCTGCTTATTTTATGAGTACCTTAGAGCACTTTGACAACATGACTGGAAAACTGTGGACTGCCGTACTTTTAGTGCAATCAGTTCCTTATTTTGCATCCTTGCTAGTGTTGTTGATTAATATTGGGCCTAATGCAAGAGACGTTGTGCACGTAACTAAGACAAAGCAAACTGATGGTGTTTCATCAGGACCGGCAATTTAGGAACGAACATGAAATAA
>CAZGYJ010000067.1:0-15337 GCA_964530345.1 uncultured Methylomonas sp. | reverse complement strand
CCTTTCAGGATTTTCAACACTTCCTGTAAACTGTCATTGGCATCGCCAAATAACATGCGGGTGTTATCCATGACAAACAATGGATTACCCACGCCTGCGTAGCCGGAAGCCATGCTCCTTTTTAGTACAATCGTCGTTCCACCTTTCCAGCATTCGATAACCGGCATGCCTGCAATGGGGCTGTTGGGGTCATCAAGTGCTGACGGATTGACAATATCATTTGCGCCGATGACAATGCTGACATCCACGTTAGGGAAGTCATCATTGATTTCGTCCATTTCATAAACGATATCGTAAGGCACCTTGGCTTCCGCTAAAAGTACGTTCATGTGGCCAGGCATTCTTCCTGCAACTGGGTGAATAGCAAAACGTACATTTTTGCCTTTATTGCGTAGTAATTTGGTCAGCTCATTGACTGTATGTTGAGCTTGTGCAACGGCCATACCGTAGCCAGGAATAATCATGATATTTCTGGCATCAAGCAATAAATTAGCTGTCTCCGTTGGTTCAATTGGAGAAACTTCTCCCTCAACAACAGCTGCTTCGCCGCCAGATTCGGTGCCAAAACCGCCAGCGATTACGCTGAGAAAATGTCGGTTCATAGCGCGGCACATGATATAGCTCAAAATTGCACCACTGCTACCTACCAGCGCGCCAGTAACAATCAATAAATCGTTGCTGAGCATAAAACCAGTGGCTGCAGCGGCCCATCCTGAATAACTGTTCAGCATAGAAACCACTACCGGCATATCGGCGCCTCCAATAGCCATCACCATGTGAATACCAAATGCCAGCGCAATAATGGTCATTAAAATTAATGCCCAAGTGCCACCACCGGTTTCAGCACTTTCGAGGAATTGCAGACACAACCAGATTGAAGCGACCAGTAAACCAAGATTAAGCCAATGCCGACCCGGTAATAAAACCGGGCTGCCGCTGATGCGACCACTTAATTTACCAAACGCAATGACTGATCCAGAAAAGGTCACAGCACCGATCAAAATACCAAGATAAATTTCAACCTCATGGATGCTTTTTTCTACCCCGGTTAATGTGGCAGCCGGGTCGATAAAATTGGCATAGCCAACCAGAACTGCAGCCATTCCAACTAGACTGTGCATGATTGCAACAAGTTCAGGCATTTGGGTCATTTCAACCATTTTTGCTGCCTGGGAGCCAATAGCACCGCCAATAAGCAACGCTAGAATAATGACCACATAGGAATTGACTGCATCGCTCATAATGGTGGCGACAATAGCAATTGCCATGCCGAGCATGCCGTAAAGATTACCGCGTCTTGCAGTTTCCTGATGACTTAAACCACTGAGACTTAAAATAAAAAGAATCGTGGCGGCGATGTAGGACATTGTAACGAGACCTTGAGACATTTTTTTAACCTCCTTATTTTCTAAACATTTCAAGCATTCGCCGGGTCACTAAAAAGCCACCGACAATGTTGATTGATGCGATTAAAATTGCTAACCCGGACAATATAGTTATCAAAATGCCAGGGGAGGAAATTTGTACCAATGCGCCGATAACAATGATGCCACTGATTGCGTTGGTCACGCTCATTAATGGCGTATGCAGGGAAGGAGCAACATTCCAGATCACTTGGTAGCCGATAAAACAGGCTAGTACAAATACTGTGAAATGCGACATAAATGATGGCGGCGCAGTCGAACCAACAGCGTATAAAAGCGCACCGACAATGGCCAAAGGTAAAAATTGTTTTACGGGTTCCGGCAATAGCGATTTCTGTTCTGGTTTTTCCTCAACGGCTGCCGGTCTTTCAGTTTGAGGAGCCGGCGCCGCAGAAAGTTTGGGCGGTGGCGGTGGCCAGGTGATTTCACCTTCCTTTATAACCGTTGCACCACGAATCATTTCGTCATCCATATTGACGACGATCTCGCCATTTTTTTCCGGACACAGTTCGGCTAATAGATGACGTAAATTTGTGCCATAAAGCTGACTGGATTGAGCAGCCATACGGCTGGGTAAATCGGTGTAGCCAATGATGGTGACGCCGAATTTGGTGATGACTTTGTCTGCTCTGGTGAGCTTGCAATTACCACCTTGTTCCGCAGCCAGATCAACGATAACACTGCCTGGCTTCATTGACTCAACCATTCCTTTGGTAATGAGTTCTGGTGCAGGTTTGCCGGGAATTAACGCAGTGGTGATAATAATGTCAACGTCCATCGCTTGACGTGCAAACAGAGCCATTTCTGCTTCAATGAATTCCTTGCTCATGGTTTTTGCGTAACCGCCAGTTCCTGAGCCATCTTCTTCAAAGTCCAGCATCAGGAATTCAGCATCCATACTTTCTACTTGTTCCTTAACTTCAGGACGAGTATCAAAAGCCCGGACAATGGCACCTAAACTCTTGGCGGTACCGATTGCAGCAAGTCCGGCAACGCCTGCTCCAATGACCAGCACTTTTGCAGGCGGGATTTTTCCAGCGGCAGTGATTTGACCAGTGAAAAACCGGCCAAAATGTTCGGCAGCCTCAATGACCGCCCTGTAGCCGGCAATATTAGCCATTGAGCTTAAAGCATCACATTTTTGCGCCCTGGAAATTCGTGGAATACAATCCATAGCTAACACAGTGGCTTTCTTTTTTGCCAGTGTATCCATTAATTCCTTATTCTGGGCGGGCCAGATAAAGCTGATCAGATTACCCTTTTCGGGTAATAATTCTGTTTCTTCAACGCCAGATGCGGGATGCTTTTCTGGAGGTCTTACTTTAAGAATCAGATCGGTAGTTGACCATAATTTTTTGGTATCTGAAATGATTTCCGCGCCTGATTCCTGATATTCTTCGTCAGAAAAATTTGCATCTTTTCCTGCGCCTTTTTCAATGCTAACGGAAAACCCCAGCTTTTTTAGTTGCTCAGTGACATTCGGTGTAATAGCTACCCGTTTTTCTCCCGGGTGTATTTCTTTTGGTATACCGATTTTCATTTTTTTTCCTCATGACTTGCGGTGTTGTGTGAAATACAGCTGTTTATAATTTTTTCAGGAGTTTCGTTTTCAATACACACCCAGTCTTAAAAAAAGGGTGTGTTGAAAAAGCTCCGGTGATGAGCTTATGGTATTAAGCTCGATTAATCAACTGGATTTTAGGTGATTTGACAGCGGGAGATAGTCATGTTCACTTAAGTAGGTATGCTAAGCTTTAGTCAATGATGAAAAAATTAATTTATAGTCAATTATGAAAGTATTAATTGTCGACGATAGTAAATCCATTAGAGAATATATTTCTGAATGTATTGTAGCGCTTGGTCATCAGCCATTTTTTGCTGAAAATGGCAAGAAAGCGGTAAAATTTGTGAAGTGTAATGAAGTTGATTTGATTATGATGGATGTCGAAATGCCTGATATGAATGGCTATGAAGCAACCAAAAAAATCAGAATAATTCTCAATGAAGAATGGATACCCATTATTTTTATTACCAGCAAAATTGATGAGGATTCTTATACCGAAGGAATATTGGCTGGCGCTGACGCTTATATACCCAAGCCCATCAAGCCGCTGCATTTGCAATTGCAAATTATGGCCATGCAAAGAATATACGACACTCGACAGAAACTGAAATTGGCGCAGCAGCAACTAGAGGAAGCGAATGAAAAATTACTAAAAATTTCTCTGGTGGATGAATTAACCGGTTTAGCAAATCGTCGTAATTTCGATCAACATCTGGAAAAAGAATACAGATTGGCGAAAAGGGAAAAAAAAGCTTTGACAGTAATTATCTGCGATGTTGATTTTTTCAAGATTTATAATGATACTTATGGCCATATTGAAGGTGATAAATGTTTGGCAAATATCGCTGCAGCAATTGCCAATGTCCCGAAAAGACCCACAGATTTAGCTTGTCGATACGGGGGCGAGGAATTCACTGTAATTTTACCGAATACTGATTTGCAGGGAGGGTTATTTATCGCAGAAAAAATCCGGCAAGCTATTTGCGAGCTTTCAATACCGCACGCAGGTTCAGAGATTGCTGCTTATGTGACCTTAAGTTTGGGTTTGGCTACTTATACCGGTCAATTTAAGCTTGCCGAGGAAATAACCATAGCCGCTGACGCTGCGTTATATCGCGCCAAAGACAAAGGCAGAAACCGAGTCGAATCAGCTTGATTGTTTCATGACAAGCTATTCTTCTCGTGACTTTTTAGCTAAAGATTTTATTGAAACCGAGGAAGGGTTGGTTTTTGCAGTTGTTGAAAATGGTACGGAACAGGGCAGAGTTCTGTGTTTTTTGCGTTATCACAGAACATCATCAGGCTGGCAAAAACTGACAACTCATCAAGCTAATGCACTTCTTGAAAATCAATTTTCAGATTATCTTTATTATTCAGTACCAAAAGATGCTCATTTACATGCGGTACCTGTAAGAAAAATATGTAAACATCTTTTGCCGGAAAAGCAACTGCAACTACTTTTACAAAAAGTTCCGGGTGATCCAGTGATTAGTGATTTGCAGCAACTTTGTTGGCTGCTGGCTGAAACAGGATTAACAATCGAACAAGTTGGTGTTACTGGATCATTATTGATAAATGCTCAGAAAAAAGCTTCAGATATTGATTTAGTGATTTATGATCGGGATGATTTTTTTCAGGCCAGAAACAGTATCAGAAAATTGATTTCAACAGGCAAGTTGTTTTCTTTATCCAAGGGAGATTGGCGTGAAGCGTACCAGCGTCGCGGTTGTGAACTCAGTTTTTCAGAATATGTTTGGCATGAACAGCGAAAATTCAATAAGGCAGTCATTAATCAACGAAAATTTGATATAAGTTTTGTCGATTCGAACAAAGCCATGGAAAATATTCGGTTTAACAAGATTGGCCCTGTCAAGATTCGAGCTTTAGTGACCGATGACAAGCGAGGATTTGATTATCCGGCTGAGTTGGAAATTGATGCAGCGCAAGCTCAAGTCGTTGTTAGCTATACTGCAACATATACCGGGCAAGCCTTTACCGGGGAAAAAGTAGAAATTTCCGGATTATTGGAGCAAGCCAGTAATGGCTGTCGTCGGATTGTTGTCGGTTCCAATAGAGAAGCGGAAGGCGAATATATCAAGGTGGTTCAACAATGAATTTACCTGATTTTACTGCAGTTATTCTGGATATGGACGGCCTGGTTCTGGATACTGAGAAAACTTATTTTCTGGCTTGGCAAGAGGCCATAAGAAGCATGGGATTTACGTTGACAAATGATTTTTGCCGCTCATTAACAGGTCAACCCTATCAGCAGGTAGAACGCTTGATAGTCAATGAATTAGGTGAGCATTTCAAGCTTGAGTTGTTTAGGGAATTAAGTAGTAAATATTGGCATAAAATAGTTTCTGAGAATGGAATAGCTGTCAAAGATGGATTTTATTCGTTATTGAAGGTTCTTCAGCAATATAATATCCCTTATAGTCTCGCCACTAACAGCTATTTGGAAAATGCAGTTGAATGTTTAAAACTTGCAGGAATAATTGAATATTTTCCGCATATTGTTGCCCGAGATCAGGTGAAAAATGCCAAGCCTGCGCCGGATATTTTTTTGCAAACCGCAAAACTCTTAAAGGTAGCTATTGAAGAAACTTTAGTTGTTGAAGATTCTGATATTGGCGTTCAGGCTGGTAAGTCAGCAGGCGCATTTGTGATTTTGATACCATCGACGCCTTATGATGGACACTCTTCAGAGCATATAAGGCTAAAAAATTTAGCCCGGTTAGCAGAAATGATAGAGCGTAAAAGATCCAGGCATAGCGTATAATACGGCTACGTTTTCAAATTTTGTTTTAGCTGTCTTGAAATCAAAAAACTCAAAGCTGACTGTCATTGCTCCAGCAAGATTGCATATGGGGTTTATTGATTTAAGCGGTGCATTGGGGCGTCAGTTTGGCAGTATTGGCCTGGCTCTGAATGAAATTTATACCCAATTAATTATTAAGCGATCTGATCAATTCAAAGTGATTGGTAATTCTGCGGCACGGGCAGAACAATGCGCTGAATCTATATGTTCTAAACTGGATTTGCCCAAAACCTTTCAAATTGAAGTTGCAGCTGCGATTCCTGAGCATGTGGGATTGGGCTCAGGAACACAAATGGCGTTGGCGGTTGGCTTGGCTTTAAATGGTTTTTATGGCCTTGGGCTTGAGATCAGAGAAATTGCTGCATTGACAGCACGAGGCAGGCGTTCAGGTATTGGTATCGGAGTGTTTGAACAAGGTGGGTTGGTCGTGGATGGGGGGCGAGGCGAAAAAACCATCATACCTCCAGTTATTTCTCAACTAAAAATTCCGGAAAACTGGCGGTTTATTCTGGTTTTTGACCGTAGAGGTCAAGGTTTACACGGTGAACAAGAAGTTTCAGCCTTTAAAAAACTTCCTACTTTCTCTCAGCAGGAAGCGGCACGACTTTGCTATTTGTTGATGATGCAGGGATTACCTGCAGTTGTTGAAAAAGATATTAACAGTTTTGGTGATGTTATTAGCCAGCTACAACAATCCGTTGGAGAGCATTTTGCACCAGTGCAAGGGGGCGTTTTCACTAGTTCGGAAGTTGATCAGGCTATGCAATGGCTTAAAGAAAAAGGAGTCGTTGCCATTGGTCAGACTTCATGGGGACCAACCGGGTTTTGTGCAGTTGATGATCCTGCCCAGGCGGAGTTGTTGAAAGAAGGCTTGGAACAACAATTTTCCGGAAGTGAAAATTTGCACTTTATGGTTGCTAGCGCCAGAAACTGCGGTGGTGAAGTGATTGCCGGATAGTTTTCTTTTGGTGATCGCAGCATCTGGGCGGATGTTGGCAAAGCAACTGCAGCAGGCTGGGTTTCGACCGTTGGTGATTGATCTTTTTGCGGATCAGGATACTTGCCAGATTGCAGATGATATAAGAAAAGTTCATGCATTAACGGTGGAAGAAATAAGTCCCGCAATTGATGAGTTGCAGCGGATTTATCCAGTTAAAAACGTCATTTATGGCAGTGGCTTTGAAAAGCACCCGCAAACCCTGTTTTTTTTGCAGGATAAATTTAATTTGCTGGGTAATGCGCCAGAGGTGTTCAAAAAAGCTCAAGACAAGGCGGGTCTGTTTGAGGTTTTGAGCAAGCAAAATATTCGCTTTCCGGAAGTGAGTTTTTCCAGGCCTGATTCAGGAGGCTGGTTGTTTAAGCCTTTTCAAAGTGAAGGTGGTTGCGGAATTTTTGTTGATAATTTTGATGATAATCACCATCAGCAAGGATATTGGCAGCAATATCAACCTGGAGAAGTTGTCTCGGCTGTTTTTTTTGCTGATGGCAAAAATGCCGAAATCATAGGATTTAACCGGCAATGGTCAATTATATTAGAACGTGGTCAAGAATTTGTTTTTTCTGGTGTTTGCAATCAGGCGGAAATATCAGCAAAAAATCAGCGAATAATTGCTGAATGGGTTGCTGCGCTGACTGCTCATTTTGGATTAAAAGGAATAAACGGGATTGATTTTATTGTGCATCAGAATCAATGTTATTTTCTGGAGATCAATCCAAGACCGACTGCCAGTGTTGAGCTGTATCCGGCAGAATTAGTCGCAGCACATGCGGGATGGTGGTCAAAAAAAACGATAGTCAGGAATCAAATCAGCGGATACCAAATTATTTATGCAAAAGCTGATTGTCGGATACCAGAAAAGATTGAATGGCCGCGTTGGGTTCAGGATAGGCCAAAATGTAATACAATTATTCATAAATACCAGCCATTATGCAGTATTATCGCCAGTGGAGTAGATTCGGATCAGGTATTGTCTGTGCTGGCGGCAAGACAAAAAATAGTAGAGAACATATTTCAAAAGGAAACTTAACATGCAATATAAAACAAGCGTAAACAAACATGCCCGACCTTTAGTCAAAGAACTAATTGAAAATGCAGACAAACTGAGGGTGGCAATTCAAACTCTTAATAATGGTTGTACGATCGTTGATGCCGGAATTAGCGTTCCCGGAGGTCTTGAAGCCGGTCGAATTATTGCTGAAATCTGTTTGGGCGGTTTGGGCAATGTTTCGCTTTCTCACAGCCCTTATACAAAAAACTGGCCACTGATGATCAATGTGCATACTGTGAATCCGGTGTTAGCTTGTCTGGGAAGTCAATATGCCGGTTGGAGTTTATCGCATGAAAAATATTATGCTCTGGGTTCTGGTCCGGCACGGTCTATTTGTGTCAAGGAAGAGCTGTTTGCTGAATTGGATTATAAAGACGAAGCTAGTGAAACAGTCATTGTTATTGAAAACGATAAAATTCCGCCGGTGGAAATTGTTGAAAAAATTGCCAGTGCATGTGGTTTAAAACCTTCGGCTTTAACTGTCATTGTAACGCCTACCAGTAGTATCGCGGGTGGGTTTCAAGTAGTTGCAAGGGTTTTGGAAGTTGCTATGCATAAAGCCCATGCGCTGCATTTTCCATTGCAAGATATTATTGATGGTAGCGGCAGTGCGCCATTATGCCCTCCTCATCCGGATTTCATCAAGGCGATGGGACGTACCAACGACGCAATTTTATTTGCCGGACAAGTGCATTTGTTTGTTAAAGGCAGTGATGAAGCAGCGGAAAAACTGGCAAAGGAATTGCCTAGTTCGACTTCTAAAGATTATGGTAAGCCATTTGCTGAAGTATTTAAGGAATATGAATATGATTTCTTTAAAATTGACGCAATGCTGTTTAGCCCCGCCAGTGTTATTGTTACTGCTGTGGAATCTGGAAAAAGTTTTCGTGCTGGAAAGTTGGATGAGGCGTTGCTCGACAAATCATTTGGCGGCTAATTTTTATGGGTCAAATTGCAATTTTTACTGATGATCCGGGATGGCATGGCGCCCAACTACGCCATGCTTTTGCAGAACAGGGGTTTGTCGCTCAATATGTTTCTCTAACGGAATGCAAAATTGCCCTCGATTCCGGTTCGTTGCCAATTAATATACCGGGATTTGAGCAAAAATTACCGGATGCTGTCTTTGTACGAGGTGTACCCGGTGGTTCGCTTGAGGAAGTAGTGTTTTATCTGGATATTTTGCATGTACTGAAATTATTGCATATTCCGGTTTACAATGATGGCAGGGCAATAGAAAAAAGCGTGGACAAGGCTATGACCAGTTTTTTGTTAAAACAGGCAGGCTTGCCAACGCCCCCAACCTGGGTAGTGCGCGATCGAACTGAAGCCGTATCAATTGCAGAACATCAATTGCAGAGCGGCTATAAGTTAGTCACCAAGCCTCTGTTTGGTTCGCAAGGGGAAGGTATTCGGCGAATCGAAAAAATGACCGATCTGTTTTGGCTGGCCAGTAGCAAAGGGATTTATTATCTGCAGCGTTTTGTTGATTCCGGAACTTCAGGTTATTCAGATTGGCGGATTTTTGTTATTGATGGAAAGGTAATCGCTGCAATGCGACGACACGGCGTTTGCTGGTTAAATAATGTTGCCCGCGGCGCCCGCTGTGAAGTGGCTCCTGTTGACAGGGAAATGTCCCAGCTGGCTTTACAAGCTGTCCGGGCATTAAAAATGGATTATGCAGGGGTGGATATTATTCGTGACCACAAAGGTCATTTTCAGATTATTGAAGTTAATAGTATTCCAGCGTGGAAAGGGTTGCAAAGTGCCTGTCAGGTTGAGGTTGCCAGGCTTCTGGTTGATGATTTGATAACTCGATATTTGTCTAATAAAGAATCTTTAATCGAAGTTGCTTCGTGAAGCTCATAACTCATAGACAGTTTGTTTCGGCCTATCTTCAAGCCTGTGAAGTTGATGTGCAGGCATTTAAGCCGGGTAATGTCAGTGTTTATTCTGATGGTCATGACATGACGGTTGAAGATTTCAGGGTGAGTGCGCAAGTCAGTGCCGATCCCATTTGCAATCCAGATTATTCATTGGGTGAAAAAATCTATTATGCAGTCAAGAAGACTCGAAGTGCGGTGGGCTGTAATACTAATCTGGGAATAATTTTATTATGTGCACCGTTGATTTGTGCAGTACAAAAAAATCCAGAAAAACTTTCGTTACAACAATCTCTTGCACAAATCTTAAAAACAACTACAGTTAATGATGCGATATGGGCGTTTAGGGCAATAACGCTTGCTTCGCCAGGTGGCTTGGGAAAATCGGATGATCAGGACGTCAAAAACAGGCCTGAAGTTAATCTGAAACAGGCGATGGCAATTGCTGCGGAAAAGGATCGAATTGCTCTTCAATATACAACTAATTACGCGGATGTTTTTAATTTCGCACTTTTAAAGTATAATAAAAGCTTCGATCGATTTGGCGACAGAAACTGGGCTGCTGTGGCAGTATTCGCTGGTTTGCTTAGCCGATATCCTGATAGCCACATCGAACGGAAATATGGCAATCAGCACTCCCCGATAGTATCAAAAACAATGGCTGTAGTTGAAGCGGAGCTGTTTAGTGTTAAAAAACCTGAACATCTTGAAGCTATGCTTTACGACATAGATCAAGAGTTCAAGGCTAAGGGTATTAATCCTGGCACTTCCGCAGATATGACAGTAGCAACCATATTTGTAGCACTATTGCGGGAACTGGCAGGTGAAAATTGCATGGACATTTAACATGTCGATTCAATAACTTTTTATTTAATTTCTTCTGAGGAAAAAACAAGCATGTCTAAAATCAATACATTACGTGTGGGCGAATCATTAGTGGGTGACGGAAATGAAGTCGCGCATATCGATTTAATGATTGGTCCTCGCGGTTCTGCTGCGGAAACTGCATTTGCAAACTGCTTAACTAACAACAAAGATGGTTTTTCAAGCCTGTTGGCTGTTATTGCGCCTAACCTGATGGTTAAGCCTGCAACAGTTATGTTCAACAAAGTGACAATCAAAGGTGCTAAACAAGCTGTTCAAATGTTTGGTCCAGCACAACGTGGCGTAGCAATGGCTGTTGCTGACTGCGTTGAAAACGGTACTATTCCTGCTGCTGAAGCGGAAGATCTGTTCGTTTGTGTCGGTGTTTTTATCCACTGGTTGGCGGAAGACGATGACAAAATCCAAAAATACAACTATGCGGCGACTAAAGAAGCACTAGAACGTGCTGTTAGAAATTCGCCTTCTATAGAAAAAGTCCTTGAGAAGAAAGGTACTGCTGTACATCCTTTTGCTTCTGAAGAATAATTTTTCTATTACTTAGCTTGTTTATTGCTAAGGCATAGTTAAATTGCACAATTGTGCGATTATAAAATACCCCGTTTTTCGGGGTATTTTTTTGCTTGTAATTTTTTTAAGTCTTGCGCGGTTATTGCGCCGTTATGCAAGGCAGTTGCAACAAGTGCGGAATGGATGCCAATTTTTGTTAATGCAGAAAGATCAGCGCTATTTCTGATGCCCCCGGCAGCTACAAAAGTATTATTTGGATTGTTTTCACGATATTTTTGTAATTGGGAAATGGCCGGACCATTGTTACTGCCGACATGTCCAAGTGTCATGATAATTATAGTTTGTGGCCAGTATTCAGAGTTTTCAAAAAGTATCTTAGGGCCTATTGCTTTATCAATAGAAAAATCCAGAGAAAGCACAAAATTTTTTTTTGTCGTTTTCAAAAAATCTACGTGTTGTTTCTTGCAAGATTCACTACCAATGACTGGTGTATAATTTTTCTGAGGAAAAAAATATAGTGGGGATTTCAGTCCGGCATCAATCCAAAAATGGATTTTATTAAAAAGACGTAAAACTTTATTAAGCAAATTGTCATGGCTACCAAGCCCTGTTAAGGCATTTAAGTCGGCAATATAAAACTGTTTGAAAGGATAAAGTGTCAGAAAGGCACAAATAACATCAAAAATATCTGACGATTGACACAGCATTGAGTCAACAGGTCGGTATTGGTTACGATTTCCCATGCGGGCATGGACAACTTCGCCATCTTTTAAATCAATAACAGGAATGATGTTCATAATCCACCTTTCAGCATTACCAGAATGAAAATTTTCGTTTTTGAATTCATCACCGGCGGAGGATTGAGAAATCAGCCATTGCCGGAAAGTTTAGCCTACGAAGGGGAGTTAATGTTGAAGGCGTTAATCAGCGATCTTTCTCAGATCCCCCATATTGAATTGTATATTACTCGAGATTCCAGGTTACCTGACCATTATTTCCGAAAATTTAGTCATGTTCAACTAATTAAAATTACTCAATATTCAGATATTCAAAGTATTTTTGTTGATTGCTGTTATCAGTGTGATGCTGTTTGGCCAATTGCACCTGAATCAGACGGTATTTTAATGAATTTTACCAGAATGGCTGAGGATTCTAGTACACAATTATTGAATTCAGAAACTGGGGCAGTGAAATTGACCGGAGATAAACTTTTGACCTATCAACAATTAAGTCGCCATAAGATTCCAGTTGTAACGACGCAAAAACTTTCCAGTTTCCATTGGATAAAAAATGGAATCAAGGTGATCAAGCCAAATGATGGTGTAGGTTGTGAAAATTGTTTCTTGGTGAATGACCAGGAGCAATTAGAACAAGCAGTTGCTTTTCTTAAACATTCGGATGACTATATTATTCAGCCATTTATTCGAGGCCAAGCCATCAGCTTGTCTTGTTTGTTTAAAAATGGTCATGGATGGCTGATTTGTGCTAACGAACAAAAAATTAGTATTTCTGGTCGGAAGATTTCATTAGACGCGTGTAATGTAAATATTAAATTGGCGAATGCTGATAAGTTAACCGATTTTATTGATCGCATCGCACAGGCAATACCTGGTTTATGGGGGTATGTAGGTATAGATTTAGTAGATATTGGAAATGATTTTGTTTTAATTGAGATTAACCCCCGTTTAACGACATCCTATGCTGGTATCAGGCGGGCACTTGGAATTAATGTTGCAGAGAATGTTTTGAAGTTGATTTCAGGTGAACCTGATATGAAGACAATCGGGGAAGTTTTTTCGATTGAGGTGCAAGTAAAATAAAAGGCAAATACCTTTCAGGCTCAAGAAGCCCTGTTTGTAGCACATTTTTTGCCAATAACGTGCGTTGCAATACCTTCCAACAAGTCTCCTTGTCTTTTACAAAAACTGACGCACTCAAACGAGGTATTTTGAAACGAGAAAGGTATGCCCATGCTAAAGCCAGTAGTTATTTTATGGATTTTTGTTCAACTTTCCCGTCTTTTCCGATCAATATGGTAGTGGCCAAATTGATAAAAATTCCATGTTCGACAACACCAGGTAATCCGTTTAAATAGTCGTTTAGTTCTGAGGCACTAATTTTAGTGTCGAAGGTCATATCTAACACCAGACTGCCATGGGCAGTAACGGCGACATTGTCTTTATTGGCATTAAGGCGTAATTCACCACTGCCCCCGATCTTTTGAAGGTTGTTTTTTACCAGTTGCCATGCGAAAGGCATGACTTCAATGGGGATCGCAAATTTTTCTCCGATATGGTTGACCAGTTTGCTTTGGTCAACCAGTACCACAAATTGTTGTGATGCTTTTGCCAGAATCTTTTCTTTTACTAAATCCGAACCTCTGCCCTTTAACAAGGCGCCATCAGTACAAACTTCATCTGCGCCATCAACATAAATATCAAGATGAGATAATTGTTCAATGCCTAGAACTGGTAGCCCTGATTGTTTAGCTTTGATATAACTGATAACGGAACTAGAAACAGTTGAAATTTGCAGGTTTTCTTTATTCTGTCGTTGTGCCAAGGCTTCAATAAAGTAATTTGCAGTTGACCCTGTGCCCAGGCCCACAATCATATCATCCTTGATCATGTTTGCAGCTTTATGTGCAACCAGCTGTTTTTCGTTCATTATTTAGATTGATCTTGTTCAGGTTTTTCACCGTTCAGGATTTTTATCTTTTCCAGAATTTCTTCGGCATGGCCTTCATGGTTAACGCCATAATGGACATCTGCCAAATTTCCTTGTTTATCAATAATGAAAGTCGAGCGGAGTATCGCCATTTTTTTTATGCCGTTTTTTTCTTTTTCTCGCCAGACATCATAGCTTTCACAGAGTTCTCCTGAGGTATCAGCGAGTAAGTCGACTTTTAATCCATATTTTTCGATGAATTGAGTATGGCTGTCGCAGGAATCTTTGCTGACGCCGATTACCACGGTATCGCGTTTGGCGAATTCTTCTGCCAGTTTGGTAAAATCATTGGCTTCAATAGTGCAGCCAGGTGTGTCGTCTTTCGGATAAAAGTATAAGACGATATTTTTTTCTCCAGCAAAATCGGCAAGAGAAACCATTTCATTGTTTTGGTTGTAAGACCTGAACATTGGTGCTGATTGTTGTGTTTCTAACATACATGGACTCCTGAGTACTTGCTTGTATATGAGGTGGAACATTACCCTAACATAGTAAGGACAAGAAAGAGAAATTCTTGTCCTTAATGAAATATGTTGTTGTGAAAAAATTATAAATAATCAAGAATTAAAAATAAGATAACAGTCAATCCGAGACCGCAATGGATAACGCCATTAACGCTGGCCATCGGTCCCATTTTTCCGCAAGCGGGTAATTTTTTGCAAACACTGATATTTTTGACAGCGGGATAAGCGCCGTTTAGTTCAAGAACCAGAATGATCACGACAGCCACAATGAAGGCTAATGCACTAAAGCTATGGGGATAATGGGAGGATGCGCCCATAAAAAACAGCATCGGAATAGAAAACAAAGTGTTGGTTCGCGAGGCGAGTCCTGCTGTCGCCAATGCATCCGCTGCCTCCGGCAATGCTTTTCCTCCAGCGGATACTGCTTCGGCTGAAGCAATGACAACTTTCTGGTTTGGCCAGATTATTAACCAAACATTTAGGAACATAAAAACACCAAGTAATGCGCCGACATAGATATCCATCGACATGCCGCCGCCACGCAGGCCAAAAATGGCCAGCCCAGTTATTAATGTCGCTGCTGCCCCCCAGCGGAACCACCAAAGTGCTTTTGGTACCAAGCCTTTGATGGCTGCAGTTTTGGCAGAAGCATCGGCCTCTTTGAAATATTCACCTTGAACAAAATTGAAATAATAAAGCAATCCAATCCATGTGATACCTGCAAGAAAATGTCCCCAGCGCATTAGCATTTCAATGCCAGCAGTAGTTGTAACAATATCCATCGACTTCCCCCTTTATAATAAATTATTAGTATTGGGTCGAAACTTCAAAATAACCCAGATGTATATTCTATAAAAGTTAAGTGCCTGTCAAGTTTCCGGTCGAATTATTGTTTTCACTTCATACATGACACAATTGAGAAAAGAAGATAAGTTATTGAAATTACAAGGCGCGCGTAGATATTTCCCTGTAGTAGCTTAGGAATGAGCACGTATTTTAGATCTTTTGGGGCGC
>CAZGYJ010000066.1:0-15432 GCA_964530345.1 uncultured Methylomonas sp. | reverse complement strand
TCAGTTAAGCAACAAAAACAAGCAATACTCAATTATTCGGAACAACATTATGGGTTAGCATTTTTGGGTGCCGGATTATTGTATATCATTACAACGGCATTAAGCATTCCTGGCGCTACGGTACTTTCTCTCACTATTGGCTTTATTTTTGGCAGGACCATGGGTACCCTGTTAATTGTTATATCTGCCACAATTGGCTCCACCCTGGTTTTTCTATTGGCGCGCTATCTTTTTGCAGACTGGGCAAAAAACCGTATTGATAAAAGCCCATTGACTCAAAAAATTATTAATGGCTTTCAAAACGATGCTGCCAGCTATATGCTGTTTTTAAGACTGGTACCTATCTTCCCTTTCTGGCTGGTCAATATTGCTCCTGCATTTACGTCCATCTCTCCTCAAACGTTCATATTTACCACTTTGATCGGCATAATTCCGGGCAGTTTTGTCTATGCAAACCTGGGTCAATCATTAGCGTCGATTGATAGTTTGGATGGATTGTTATCAACCGAAATGTTATTGGCACTCAGTTTATTGGGAATCTTATCATTACTGCCAGTCTTAGCAAAAAGGTTCACTTCTCAAAATGATCAATAAATCATGATTAGAATATTGCTTACTGCTTTATTTATACTTCCCTTCAGTAGCGATATTTATGCCGAATCACCCCAAATAATACCGATCAGTCACTTCTCCATCACCGGAATTAAAAACTGGAAACACAAAATTTTTAAAGGAAAAACCAACTACAAAATTGTCAAGCTTGGCAACAAACAGGTGCTATTCGCTTTAAGCCAAGGCACTGCATCAGGACTTATTAAAGAGCAGAAAATTGATTTAACAAAAACACCTTTCCTTAACTGGAGTTGGCGCATTGAAAATCGTTTAGGCAAATTGAACGAACAAAGTAAATCAGGGGATGACTATGCCGCCAGAATCTATGTCATCATTAACGGTGGTATTTTTTTCTGGAATACCTATGCGCTTAATTATGTTTGGTCGTCAAACTCGGAAACAGAGAGAATATGGCCCAATGCTTATGCAGGAAAACATACCATGATGATAGCAGTTCGCTCATCACAAGATCCAATAAAAACTTGGTTAGTAGAAAAACGTAATGTCGCTAGTGATTTAAAAAAAATTTATGGCAAAGAATTTCAGTATATTGACGGCATTGCCATTATGACGGATACCGATAATTCGATGAAAAATGCAACCAGTTATTATGGCAAAATCTATTTTTCTAAAAAATAATATCGCCGATAATCCGTTAAATTTCATTTCACCACAAATTATCTATATAATTAACATGATGCGATAACCTCTTCGCATTTAACTTAAAATTATCTGAATATCTATCGAACTATAGATTTTTTGCGTAATATTTAGCCTGAATCCGTTATTTCAATGTGGATAACGGGGGCAAAATATTGGTTTAGCACGGCATTTGAAAAAAACTTAGCTTCATCCTTAGATTAAGCGGGTATTTTTTAAAACCTTGATGAATCAATAACTTGCCTCCTATGCCGTAGCGAAGTCAAGGCTTCAGATTTAAGTTAGCACCAAAAATTCATTGTTATTAACTATAAATAGGAGGGAAAATGGGGATGCTATCTGAGTTTAAAGAATTTGCAATCAAAGGCAATGTTGTCGATATGGCTGTTGGTATTATCGTTGGCGCAGCTTTTGGCAAAATCGTTTCTTCGTTTGTCGCTGATGTTATAATGCCGCCAATTGGCGTCATGATGGGAGGGGTTGATTTTTCCGATCTTGCCTACACGATTCAGGAAGCTGCTGGAGATGTTCCGGCAGTGGTTATCAAATACGGGGCTTTTATCCAAACCGTGGTTGACTTTATTATTGTCGCTTTCGCAATTTTTATTGCCGTTAAAGTAATGAACAGCCTGAAAAAAGAGGAAGAAGCAGCGCCTGAAGAAGAACCGGCTCCATCAAAAGAAGAAGTATTATTGACAGAAATAAGAGATTTATTAAAAAATAAATAATGCATTTTGCCTGGCTTTCAAATGTTTTTTTAAAAGCCAGGCAATAAATTATCTATCGTGCGTCACGCAAACACCCATCCAATATGGAAAAATTTCCACCCTCACAAATAGAACACATTTCAAGACAGCAAAGTTTCTACACTACACCCAACTGGCAAGCTCCGTGGTATCAGTCTCGCCGCTTCGTTATTTTCAGCGCAGCTTTCCTGCTGAGTTTATTAATCAGTCAAGCTTATAATTTTAGCCGACCCGCTGTATTTCAGAGCAGCGCAACACTACTAACTATTGCAAAAACAGCTATTAATCAATTTAGCAATCCTGAAATGTTGCAACAAGCAGGCGCTGACCTTGAACATGTCGCCATCCAAAAGGAGTTGCTGCTTGGGCCATCGTTATTAGCAATAACAGCTAAAAAACTACAGGAAACTGAAAATATTTCGTTGCCCGTATCAGAAATTCGAGACACACTCGATGTTTTACCGGTTACTGGTACTAATCTCGTCAAAATGGTTGCCGAAGGCCCAAATCCTGATATTCTGCCGGTACTGATCAACACCTGGATCGATGTTTATCTACAAGAAAGCTCAGTAAAATCTGAAGCATCTACGTCATCAACACAAATGATTATCAAGGATGAACTTGGCAGCTTAAGAAAAAAAATTGAAGCTAAACGAGCTGAGTTGAGTCAATTTATGCTTTCAAGCGGCATTACCTCGACTGAGCGAATTGAAAATCCAGTTTTGGCAAGAATTAACGGCCTTAATGAATCTCTTAATCTTGCCAGTGAAGAGCGGGTCAAGGCTAAAGCCCGCCTCGATGCGTTAAAAATAGCCATAAAACACGGCCAAAGCGTTGTCCCGGAGCAAGATCAACGAACCATCAGCGCCCTTGAAACCCGTGCTCAGGAACTGCGGGAAAAAATTGCTGAAATGCGACAGCAATTTACTGATGACTATATTAACCTTGATCCATCAAAACGCTTTATGCCTCTGGAACTAAAAAAGCTTGAATCCAAATTACAAAAATTGCGCAACCAGGGGCAACTGGTGGCATTGTCGCAGGCGCAACAGGCCTATCGAGCGACAAGGCAGTCTGTCCAAGCTATTCAAGATCAAATCGATGAATTAAGCCAAAAGGCAGGAGAATTCAGCTCCAGATTTCAGCAACATGAATCGTTAAAAACTGACCTTGAAGGTCTCGAGGAAATGTACCGGAAAACCCAGGAAAAACTGGTTAAACTGGATGCCAAACAAGCCGCCAACTACCCTCAAATAGACATCATTGATCGAGCCTATCGCCCTCAAAAACCAAGCAGACCTGATTATACACGTGATGCTATGATTGCCACTGGCGGCTCATTTCTACTCGCCCTGTTAAGTGTTTTGTTTCTAGAGTTCTTAACCCGAAAACCGAAAACTCCGGAAGCCTTTACTGTTCCCGGAATTCATATACATACCCCTGCAGCACAAGATGCCATCCCGCAACAACCACAATATAGAAATCTTGCCGCCCAAAATCATTATGCATTGGACGCTCCTTTGGAAAAACAATTTTCGACAGAGCAATTAAGAATGGTTTATCAAACCTCAAGCTTGAAAGGCAGACAATTACTTGCTTTACTTCTTACCGGATTAACCCTGGAAGAAGCGACACTGGTTGAATTAGATGATTTTGATTTCCCCAATCATCAACTGGCTATTACTGGCGCAACGCCACGCGTAATCACTGTTCCGGCGGTTATTCATTCTCTTTTTGAACATTCTTCCCCTTGCCCTCTTTGGAAAAGCACACCAAAAGCAACGGCAAAAGAACTAGCCGCATTATTAACTTGCATGGCTAACGATGCCGGCATTACAAACTCAGAAGAATTCACTGCCGAAGCCATCAGACACAGCTATATAATTTTTTTACTCCAACAAGGACTGAGACTGCAAGATCTGGAGCAAATCCTTGGCCACATAAATTCAGTAACGCTTTCCCGCTATCGAATTTATGCACAACCCGGGTCAAACCTTACACTTTCCCAAATAGATTTATTGCACCCGGCATTAAAAAACGTTGGCTAAAATATCCATTATCATTCCTGTTTTGAATGAAGCAAAAAACATCTCGAATAATTTATCTAAACTTCAATTTTTAAGAAAGCAAACGGAACTAATCATTGTCGACGGTGGCAGTCAAGATAATACCACTGATGTTTGCCTGCCTCTGGCCGATAAAATAATCCAAAGCGCCAAAGGACGTTCAATACAAATGAATGCTGGCGCTAAAATTGCCTCAGGAGATATCTTGTTGTTCCTTCATGCCGATACCACCTTACCCGATAACTCACTCCTGCTAATAAAAAAAGGCTTGTCAGAAAAATATCAATGGGGAAGATTTGATGTTGAATTATCTGGCAATCATTTTATGTTTCAGGTTATTGCTTTTTTTATGAACTGGCGCTCCAGACTGACAGGCATCAGCACCGGCGATCAAACCTTGTTTGTACAAAAAAAGCTTTTTTACCAGGCAGGACAGTTTCCTGAAATTCCATTGATGGAGGACATTGCCATGTGCAAAAGACTGAAAAAACACTCCTCCCCACTTTGCCTGGAAGCTAAAGTGGTTACTTCCAGCCGGCGCTGGCAAAGCTTTGGTATCTTCCGAACTATTTTGCTGATGTGGTGGCTGCGATTACTCTATTTTTTAGGCTGCAGCCCTGAAAGCCTTACTCAGCTTTATTCCCAAGGTCGATTCCTTAAATCTTCTTCTATTTAGCTTGGGCTATTCCTGATTATCCGCGCCAACTTATATAGATGAGAACTTAGCCTGACCTTAGATTTATTAACGGTATCGATATTTATTTCAAATCTCAGCTGATTGCCTTCTTCATATAAACCAATAATTCCGCAATTATGCGCAAAATTCGGGATATTGGAAATGCTCAATAAATTCATATTTTCTACTAGAGATTGGCACTGAAATTCAGATTCTTTTAACCTGTCAATAAACAAAATTTGGCATTGATGAATCAAATTGTTTGAAAATTCCAAAACCTCAATGATTCTCCCTACTGCTTTTTTTCCGGAAAGGTTTTGAAAAATATCAATAAAATTGGAGTTGGCGAGAACACATACTTTGATAGTCTTATCCTCTGATAGATCACGCCAGGCAGCCAATCGCGCAAAATTATAAACAAATCCTGCTGTTATTTTTTCAATCCGAAAATCGTCATCATCTGCGTTAATTACTGTCACAAACAATAGCAATCCTGCCATAAGCAACCCTCTAGCAGTTGGCAAAATATTGTTAATCATTTACTCGACAAAATGATCCTGTTAAAAGCGCCAACTAAGTTTGCCATAGATACTTCGCTTAACTTCTGTAGGTTGAGTTTCAACAGTTTTTTCACTAAATTCAGCATGTTCGGAATCTAACAGGTTTTGACCTACAAATGATAACTCCAGGTTTTTGACCGGCTGCCAAATCAGGTTTGCGTCAAGCCCATAATAAGCAGAAATTTGTTGGTCTCTAATCTCATCAACAAAACGCCCGGTTAAATTAAGCTGAACCTGGGAAGTGATTTCCCACCCGGCAGAAATAAGAATTTGATGATGAGGAGCAGTTTGCTGATTACTGCTACTCATCATTTTTTTAATACTATGATCATCGAGATAACTATAATGAGAGCGGATAATCAACCTATCCACTGGTCGCCAATCAACTGCAATTTCAAAACCCCAAATGGTCGCTTTACCACGATAAGCAGTTTCAAGAACCACTGAAGAAACATTGCCGCTGACCAAATCGAAACCAATAAGTCTTTTGTAGTCATGATAGTAACCTGAAACATCGATATTCAATCGTGGATTAACTTGCCAACGATATCCGCCTTCATAAGACAACATTTGCTCGGTTTTTAATTGTTTCGTACTTGTTAGCTCAACAGCTTTTGAAGATCCAGGATCAAAGAATCGGATACTACTGTCTCGTTCTGTTCGTGAAGGGGTTCGTAATGCTCTTGAAAATGACACCCAAAAGGTATGATCACCCCAATTCCAGATAGACCGAATCGAAGGTTGAATTTCAAAACCAGTGTAATCGTTATGTTCGAATTGAGCGCCAACAATTAAACGCCAGAAGTCAGTTGCCAGTGTTATTTCATCCTGAAAAAAAGCACTGAATAACTGAATATTCCGCTGGCTTGGCTCATACTGTATAAAAACACTCTTCCCGTAATCATCGGCAATCAATCGATAGCCAAGCCCCCAAGATAAATCATGCCTGTCAAAAAACTGGAAGCGATGTTGAAAATCAACATCAAAGGTATCAATATGATAATTAACCAATGCTGAATTATTGATATTATTATTCCATCGCTCTCGATTATAAAAAAACTGGAGCGTCATTAAATTGCTTGCTCCAGTTTTATGCTGCCAACGACCTAGAATATTGTACTGATAAGCCCTGGTATCGATCGCTTTTTCCGGCGAAGTAAAAAGTGATAGTGTTTCTTTCTCATTGCCTTGATAATAATCACCTTGCAGAATAAACAGATCATTATCTGAAAAATTAATATCCGTTCTGGCACCCACTTGAAAACCATCAGCCCGATCATCAGCCGGAGCGCCCTGAAATGATCCGCCATCATCCCGATCAAAATAGCGTCCATAAACCCGATAATAGCCTTTATCAAACACCATCCCGCCATGGCGAAAACCAGCAATCACTTTTTCTGCATTGCCTCCTCCTGCCACCAATAAATTTCCTTGTGTTTCACTTGGTCTTTTGGTGATTATATTTATGACTCCATTCATCGCATTTTCGCCCCACACTGAAGCTCCAGGCCCTCTAATAATCTCGATTCGATCAATATCTTCCAGCATTGGGTTGTGAATATCCCACACAACACCCGCATTTAAATGCGAATAAATACTTCTTCCATCGATGAGAACCAGTAATTTTGAAGCATATTGACTGTTAAATCCGCGAATGGAAACAGCCCATTTATGGGCTGTGATTCTGGCTACATGCACGCCAGGTACTAAACGCAACAAATCAGGCAAATTGGTTGCTCCTGAACGACGAATATCATCTTGGGTAAGCACATAGATGGCAGAAGCCACATCGCTTAATCGTTGAGGTTTTTTAGCTGCAGATGTCACAATTAATTCCTGCACCATCAATTCCTCAAGCGTTAAATCAGCAACATCAACATAATCTGCTTTAGACATTACATTTTCTGATACAAAAAACAACAAAAGCAAGCCATAGCGCAATGGCGGCTGCTTACGGGTATATTTAGGCATTATTCACCGTGTCTGATTATATCCTTCACATTCAGAGACCTTTTCATGAGCAATTATAACGCTGTGCTGCCAAATGACCGGATATTGATAGACACTGATGTATTGCAGTGCAATCGACGCACCAAACCACTAATCATCTAACGGCTAACATTATGACTGTACAATTATTATACTTCAATCGCAATAAAGACCAAGCAGACTTGTGTATCATTTAGCTATAGTAAAAAATAAAAACTTGCCGCCAATTTCTCTTTTAAATACAAAAAAATTACTCAAGTATCCAGCTTTTCCTCAAGTATTTCACAATATTTTTTTATTACCTTAATTCTGGCAAACCGTTTATCGTTCGCTTCAACTAGCACCCATGGAGCGCTATGATTGCTAGTTCTGCCGAACATTTCATTCGCTGCCAATTCATAATCCTGCCATTTTTCCCGGTTTCGATAATCTTCCTCGGTAATTTTATAGCGCTTATAACTGATTTTTTCCCTTTCTGTAAATCGCTGCAATTGCTCATCTTTATCAATATGAAGCCAGAATTTTAATAACACAATACCGTGCTCGACCAAATCTTCCTCAAAATTAACGATTTCTGAGTAAGCCCTCAGCCACTCCATTTTTGACGCAAAACCCTCGACACGCTCAACAAGCACACGCCCATACCAACTTCGGTCATACAAAGTCACCTTTCCAGCCCTGGGTAAATGTCGCCAAAACCGCCAAAGATAATGATGCAATCGCTCTTCATCTGTCGGTGCAGCAACGCGAATCACTTGATAATTTCTTGCATCCATAGCATGAGTTAATCGCCTGATTGCCCCCCCTTTGCCAGCAGCATCCCAACCTTCAAAAACCAGAATACTGGAAATTTTACGCTTATGTGCTTCTCTGGCAAGCAAGCCTAATTTTCCTTGATAGAAAGCCAGTTTTTTACTGTAAACTTTTTCGCTTAAATTTTTTGATAAATCCAAGGTAGCAAACAAACAACCCTGATTAGCCATCCCAGAAATTGAAGAGAAAAGTTCAAGATCCGTTTTCCTATGCTTTCTTTGTTGCTCAATATGATGTGAAATACGTTGTAAAACGTGCTGGCCAACAGTCAAATTTCGATAGCGGCCATTGTGACTGCCTACAATCAACCAAGGCGAATCAACTGAGCTGGTCGTCTTTAAAACGGTTTCAGCAACCTGGATGAATTGATTATAGGTTTTAAGATGCTTTTTATCCCGCTTGGTGACCCGCCATCGTGTTTGTGGATTTTTTTCCAGTTCCTTAAACCGTTTCTTCTGTGTTGCCTTGTCCAGATGCAACCAGCATTTGATCATTAAAGCGCCATCATCAATGAGTTCCTGTTCAAATTGCCTGATTCGATGCAACTCTGTTTTTAATCGCATTTGGTTAATTTTATTTTTCACCTTTTTTGCAATAGGCCAGCTATACCAGGATCCAGCATAAATACCGATTTCCCCTTTTTCAGGCATGGTTCGCCAAAAACGCCACATCCTGGGACGCTCACGCTCCTCATCACTTGACTTTCCAAATGCGTTGGTACGAATGTAACGTGGATCCATCCATTCATTCAGAAGATTAATAACTTCTCCCTTACCGCTACCATCAACTCCAGAAATAACAATAAAAACAGAAAAATTGCATTCGGCAAGTTGCTGCTGAACGCTTAATAATTGGGTTCTCAACCCCGGTAATTGTTGTTTATATTCCCCATTTTTTAACGAATGGCCTAGCTCTGCTATTTCAAACATTGGCATCAATTCCCAATAATTTTTTAAGGTAATAAAGTAAAAGTGTTGACGCAATGCTATTTGTCATGATAAAAATACACTGTCGATTTAATGACACAATTTAACACATTAAAGGCTCTGTTTTGGAGTCACCCTTTTTTTACCAAAAAGGGCAGAATATTAATAATTACTAGAGAGGAAATATAAAATGGCTGAACAACAAGAGAAAGACAATTTCTGGCTGTACATTGGGGGCCTGATCGTAACTGTTGTTATTTTAGTATTCTTGCTGAAAAGCAGAGAAACAGAGCATTTAAAAAGCAGTTCAGTAGGTGAAATTCAGCAACAAATTGAGCAATCAATTCCTTCAAGAAGAATGAAAAACACTGCTCAATAATTACAGCCCAAGCCCCTGACCATTTTTGTTCAGGGGCTTTTTACACCCTGCCATTCTTGTAACAGATCAGTTTCCAGACCAAACATCGCCAAAATACGCCCCACCCCTTCATCAACAAATGTTTTGATTGAATTATTTTTATTATAGAAAGCAGGCATTGGTGGAAAAATAATCCCACCCATTTCAGTCACAGATCCCATATTTCTGATATGCGCCAAATTTAATGGCGTTTCTCTAGGCACCAACAATAATTTCCGTCGCTCTTTTAAAACCACATCTGCCGCCCGCGAAATTAAATTATCACCAAATCCATGCGCAACACTAGCTAAAGTTTTCATTGAACAAGGAGCAATAATCATTCCTTCAGTCTTAAATGATCCGCTGGCAATACAAGCCGCAATTTCATCGACATGATAAGTAGCATCCGCCAGGTCATAAAGTGTTTTACGGCTCATTCCTAATTCATGTTTAAGATTCACCAAACCGGCAGAAGAAATCACCAAATAGCTTTCCCATTGCGAATAATTTCGTAACACCTCTAATATCCTGACACCATAAATAGCACCTGTTGCGCCAGTCATTCCTAGAATGAGTCTTTTTTTCTCGACCATATGTTTTCCGTTAATATTCGAAGTTCATATTTCTTGGAATATCCTTGATCAAAACAGGACATTCCAGATCAATTGTTAATCCCTCCGGAAATTTCAGCATAAATGTTTTCGGTTGCGCTTACCAGTGCATCAATCATTGCCTCTCCCTGAGCCACATGACCGGCATCAGATAAAACAATATATTCAGCATCGGGTAAAGCACAATGCAGACTAAATCCCGCCTCTATAGGACAAACAAAGTCATTTCGACCATGAATAATCACAGTCCTAACACTGCTTATCTTATGGCAATGATTTAACACTTGATTCTCTTCAATAAAATAATTATTTATTGCATAGTGCAACTCCATCCGCACCTGCATTAGAAGTTTCCGATTCACATGTTTTTCATCTTGAAAAATCTGATATTCAGTTCCCAAAGCAACCAGGCCACCCCAACTATCCCATTCTCGAGCGACTCTTAAGCGTGCCACCTCGTCTTGACCCCATAATCCTTCAAAAATCCTTTCCAGCATGCTTTGATTTTTTTTACCGGGCAGAGTTTTTACCAACCGATGCCATTGTTCTGGATAGATTCGTCCTGCACCTTCTTCCAAAAACCAGTCCATATCCTTTTGCCTTGCTAAAAACACGCCCCGCAAAATCATCGCCTCAACATGCCGGGTAAATCGCTGAGCATAAAGCAAAGCAAGTGTTGCTCCCCAAGAACCCCCAAACAAAAGCCATTTCTCAATACCAAGATGACTTCGAATCCTCTCCATATCCTCCAGCAAATCCTGTGTAGTATTTTTCTCAAGCTCACCAAACGGAATCGAAAATCCACAGGCTCGCTGATCAAACAAGATTATGTGATATTTTTCAGGATGAAAAAATCGCCGATGATCCGGCCGCGTTCCAGAGCAAGGCCCCCCATGCAAAAAAATGACGGGTAAACCTTCAGGATTACCTGACTGCTCAACATAAACAGAGTGCTGGCTCCCGGTTTCAAGAAAAAATGTGTGAAAAGGCTGAATTTCAGGGAAAAGTTTTTTCATCTACAAATCTACCATTCCTTTACTAAAATAGGCAGAACACTGACTAACAACAAAGTAGTCGTCATTGTTATCAGAGGCAGCAAAATCCGTTCATGCCGATACCAAAAACAACTACCATCCTGAATGGATTTTGATACTTCCGCGTGCCCCACCATCTGTTTTGTTAAAAGATGATTCAGAGCGACTGGGGGGCTAAGATAACCCAGTTCAAATGCAACCAGAGTCATCATCCAAAAATGAACAGGCTGGATGCCATTTTTATAGGCAATCTGAGCTAGCGTTCCCGAAACCAATACTACAGCCCCAAAAGGATCCATAACCATCCCAATACCAATTAACACCATAACCAAAAAAACCAGCGTCAACCAAATTGATTCAAAATGATGAGGAAAAAAATCCAGTAACCCTGAGCGTTCTACCACTCCCCCCAGGACAAATGACAAGCCCATTAACAATAACAATGCCCCAATATGGATACTTGCTTCCGAAGACGCCAATCTGATTGCTTCCTCAAGACTTCGAGCTTGTTGTTGAGTATTTTTAGGTGAAATATCCTTTGCATACAATTTCTCATAAATAACCAGCCCTAAAACCATTACCGGCAAAATCACCGGAGCTGAAAACTCATCCAGATAAGCATTTAATACAAACACATACAGGAAATAAATGACGATCAAAATCACGACATAGGGAACCAAAGGACGCAATGCCAGTATAAAAGCAGGAAAAGCTTCCCGAACTGGGGCGATACGAAATTTTTCCTGCCTGGTCAAAAATATAAAAAAACAAAATACCGCAATCGTTGTAACAAAAGTCCGCATCCCCCAATCAAACAACTGGTCGGTTACCACTTCTTTATTTAATGCCGCAATCAATACCACCAATAAACATGGCCTCAATACTACACCAGCGCTACCCGTCATTGCAGTTGCGGCAAGAGCAAGTTGCCTGCGGGCACCAACGCGCCGTAACTCTTTATAAACAATTGCGCCCATTGCGATAATGATAATCCCTGAAGCACCGGTATAGGCAGTTGGTAAAGCCATTACCACAATTGCAACAAAAGCCAGTACCTCCGGCGACATTCGCCAGGGCTTGAAAACATTAAACAAGCGCTCCCCTAAATGCGTCTGCTTTAACAACATGCCAGTCCAAATATACAAACCGATATTTAGAAATAAACTTGCCTGATCGATTAATAAACTAAAAAAAATAGCCAATCCAGCGGAATGCGCTTCTGTCAGAAAAAAATATTTAGCCGCAAATAACGCCATAATGATATATAAAGGCGTTGCCAATAAAGCATGGGTAATTGTCCCTCCAGATTTAATGCCTGAATGTGGTTTAATCAGCAAATAAAAACTGACTAAACTTAACAAAGCAAAACCGGCAATTAATAGCGGAAAGATATCTGGGTAATCAACCACCGCTGATGCCTGAAAAACTTTGTTTCGATAATTCCAAGCAGAAACCAGCAACAAGGTATTCCCAAAAAGCTGGGCTGTAGCAGAAACCCGTTGATCCAGCAAGGTGACCACAGGTTTAAAAGCTATATGCTGCTGCCTGATCGAACAGGTAATGGCGCTTATAAACAACAGCAAAAGCAATATTTCACGCTGTTTTCCATGCGTCATAATACTGATTGCAGCAACACTTTTTTCAATACCACGAAATATTATTACCGGCATTGTCACTCTGGTCTGATTTTTCTCGGCAAGTTGATGTTTTTCTACACACAGCTTCCGAGAGTTTTCCAGAGAAGTACGAGCCGCATCCCGGTCAAAAGGCTCATCATCAAACAATATATCGAAATCGTCCGTTTCCGCTGCAAGCCTGTTAAGTTCTGCCTCAATGTCTGGATTGATACTACATTCAGGTTTGGCAATATTTTCTCTCAACAAGAAATAATCTTGCCATAAAAATTCACCTGCTTTCAGTAATTGGGCATGTAATTTTTCGCTGTTCCCCGCAATAATAATAATCAGCAAGATAACAAAAACCGGCAACGTTGAAACCCACTCCCACCAATGGCGTTGCGGAAGCTTACTCGTCAACACAAAAGTAACATCCAATGTTTTAAAGCAAATTCAGCAGTCATTTCAATACTGAGACTATTCTTTATCAGCAGCAGTACATTCCGGCTGAACCGGATCTTTTTTACAGCGCAACATTCTCATGACTTTCAACATTTTACCGTTATAAATACCTTTATCTCTGAGCCTGATTCTAGATTGCCGAAACACCTCCGAATAGCGACTTTTATCTGTCTCAGGAATTTCTATCCATAATTTTTCAGGAATTTTACTTTCATACCTAGCCAGTAAATCAACCCCTTGATCAAACTGACTTAAGGAATAATCTCTGGATTGCTGACCAAATTCCTCAGGAAATTTACTGCTTCTAATTAGAATTTGCATGGTCACTTGCGCCAATGAGAAACGGATAACTCCACCCGAAGGCTGCAGACCCTTATAAAGCTCCATTGCTTCATACACAACTGCTGGCCCATAGGTGATATCAACAGATCCATTATTAAATTTACTGTACATATTGGCGATTGAAGTAGCCACTGGCGAAGCACCCACAAATGAAACCATTTCGGTTTGCGCAGGATCAGAATCCATCACCGCAAAACGCTTGCCGGCCAATTCTCCAACAGTATCAACATTTCGATCCCTCACGAACAAATAAACCGTTCCCCCAGGAAACACACCAACCACTTCATAAGGACCACTTTTCATTAATTTAGCAGCTTTTTTTGAGCTGATTGTTGCAATAACCGACTTTAAATACTCATAGCTGGGTATTGCACCCACTGCATCCAAACTGCCGGTAAAAGCATTGAACTGACGGGCACGAACACCGGTGAAACTCACTGCATCACAAAGACCCGCTTTGAAATCTTCCGCGGCAACACGCTCATTGGTATATGGCTTTAACACAAGTTCTGCACCCCAATCCATTGCTGCAACTTTATAATCCTTCATCTGGGCAAAAACCGGACCATTCGCGCCAAGAATATCGAAAACACAGACTTTTTTTGCATCTGCAAATGCTAAGTGAGAACCAAAAGCGGAAAAAAAGATAATCAATATCTTGAACCAACTACTGTTATATATTTTCAATTCGAACTCCTGGTTTCTTGTAATTGTTTTTTTAAATCTTTGGCAGCCATCGCGTACCCGCCATCCGAGCCATCAACAAAGTGTATGTGATGTACTTGGTAATCAGAAATCACACAAGTCATTAATGCTCGATCAGATACGTGAAGCCCATAGACCAAAAAGCCTTTATGATATTGTTTTTCAAGATATTCAAGCAGTTGATGCCTTTGTTCTGTGGTTCCAGAAATAACCATTCGCAAATGATCATCAAATTTACGAAAATCTGTATTGTCAATTAATACATCTTTATATTTCCCCCAATCAACTCCAAACAATCGCTGTTCATTTTCCATCCAATAGCGGCCTAATTGAACTTTCCAGGGTAATAACCAGGAATACAACCATTTTGACAATCTTTTCGCAGAGCCAACACGAATTTTCACTTCATCCTGCAAATTTTTACTATTCGTAGTCAATTCCACATTGTATTTTTGCACCGGCCTACAGGTTTTGACTTGCCCATAAATCATTTGAATGACATCAAATACATCCTGATACAATGCAATATTTGTTTCACAATTTTCTTCCATTGCCATCACTAACAAAGATATTGTTTCCCCGTGTGGACTGGGCACATCTTTCCATCTGCATTCAAAGCCAGAGAAGTCAGCGAATGGAGAAATATTTTCTGCATTAAAACAATAGCGATTGTCTCGGTCATTTTTAACTAATTGCTCAGCATAAAGCAGTCCTCTTCCAGAAAAAGCCGCTTGGTAATAGCCTTGTGAAATCTGACATTTTGCAACTAACACCTGATATTGCGATTGATGAATGTCAACGCATGGCACAATTCCCACCCGAAGTGATAAAGAAAACTGCTCTCTGGCCATCAATTTTGTAGCGACTAGAGCCTTTTTAACAGCCTCCACATATTTATTTGGAATACACAAGCTTGCTCCATCACCCCCAAAAACAAACGGAATTGGCAATGGCTTCAATGCATTGCAAACAGCAACTATTGAGGCAACACCTACAGCGTTGACTTGCCGATATTTCCCTTGCTGTATCGCCTTGGTAGAACCTTCAATATCAGTAATAACAACAGACCAAGCCGGAGGTAATTTTGCGTAATGTGCAGAACTAAAAACACCTCGAAAATGATCAAATGGTTTTAAATTAGCATAAAAATATTGATCTTCGATCATATTCAATACGCTTCAGTGAGCTTACTAATACTATTCCTACTTTTATAAAGC
>CAZGYJ010000065.1:0-15480 GCA_964530345.1 uncultured Methylomonas sp. | reverse complement strand
CAATGGTGCCAACATTCACGTGGGGTTTGGTTCGTTCAAATTTTTCTTTGGCCATTACTCTATACCTTAAATTTTCTAATTTTTTAACTTATGAAGATTTCTTTATTATCGCTTCAGCGACATTTGCGGGTGCTTCACCATACATCTCAAACTGCATACTATATGTTGCGCGACCTTGAGTGGCTGATCGAAGATCAGTTGCATACCCAAACATCTCCGCCAAAGGCACTTGACAATCAATAACCTTTCCTGATGCCGCTTCATTCATCCCGTGAATAATACCACGCCGCCTATTAATATCTCCTACAACATCACCCATATATTCTTCTGGAGTTACTATTTCCACTTTCATTATCGGTTCCAATAAAACTGGATCAGCTTTTTTTGCTCCCTCCTTGAAACATATCGAACCAGCGATCTTAAACGCCATCTCATTCGAATCGACATCATGATATGAGCCATCAAACAATGTGACCCTCACATCCACCACCGGATACCCGGCTATAACACCATTTTCCATCTGCTCACTTACACCCTTGTCAACCGCAGGTATGTACTCTCTCGGCACAGCCCCACCTACAATTTCGTTGACAAACTCATAGCCAGCTCCTCGCGATAATGGCTCAATTCTTAACCATACATGCCCATATTGCCCGCGACCACCCGACTGACGAATAAACTTTCCTTCCTGCTCCACCTTGCTGCGGATTGTTTCTCTATATGCAACCTGTGGAGCACCAACATTTGCTTCGACATTAAACTCCCTCTTCATCCTGTCGATAATAATTTCCAGATGCAACTCTCCCATCCCAGAGATGATTGTCTGACCCGATTCTTCATCCGTCCTCACATGAAATGAAGGATCTTCTTGTGCCAACTTACCTAAAGCGACCCCCATCTTCTCCTGATCCACTTTTGTCTTAGGTTCGACCGCAACCGAAATAACAGGATCAGGAAATTCCATTTTCTCGAGTATAATTGGCGAATCAATATCACATAAAGTATCGCCTGTAGTTGCATACTTTAAGCCAATTGCTGCCGCAATATCCCCAGCCCTCACTTCTTTAATCTCTTCTCGACTATTGGCATGCATTTGAACAATCCTGCCAATACGCTCCTTTTTTTCCTTTACTGGATTATAAACAGCATCACCTGATTTCAAAATTCCCGAATATACTCGAAAAAAAGTCAGAGCACCAACAAATGGATCAGTTGCTATCTTAAATGCCAGAGCAGAAAACGGAGCATCATCATCTGCCTTACGCACCTGCATCTCATCACCATCAACAACACCAGTAATAGCATCAACATCGACTGGTGAGGGCATATAATCAATAACCCCATCCAGCAAAGCCTGCACCCCTTTGTTTTTAAATGCAGATCCGCAAAAAGCAGGAACAATCCCATTAGCCAAGGTGCGAATTCTCAGCCCCTTCTTAATTTCACTATTATCCAGCTCGCCTTCATTCAGGTATTTATCCATCAAGTCATCATTAGCCTCAGCAGCGGCTTCGATCATATGATCACGCCACTTTTCGGATTCAAGTAACAAATCTGAAGGAACCTCCTTTTCTTCAAAAGCCACCCCCATATTGGTGTCCTCCCAATAGATAGCCTTCATCTTGATTAAATCAACTATCCCCACAAAAGCTTCTTCTGCTCCTATCGGCAATTGCACTGGAATCGCTACCGCACCTAACCTGTCCTTTATTTGATCGATCACTGCGAAAAAATCAGCGCCTTGCCTGTCCATCTTATTAACAAATACAAGCCTTGGCACTCTATATTTATCTGCCTGTCTCCACACTGTCTCCGACTGAGGCTCAACACCTCCAACAGCACAAAAAACAGCGCACGCTCCATCAAGAACTCGCAACGACCGCTCAACCTCGATAGTAAAATCGACATGCCCAGGCGTATCGATAATATTTATACGATGCTCGGAAAACTGCTTCTCCATCCCTCGCCAAAAACAGGTCGTTGCGGCAGAAGTAATCGTGATACCTCTCTCTTGCTCCTGCGCCATCCAATCCATCGTGGCCGCACCATCATGCACTTCCCCAATCTTGTGAGACACTCCGGTGTAATAAAGTATCCTTTCAGTAGTGGTTGTCTTTCCGGCATCAATATGCGCCATAATACCGATATTACGGTATCGCTCTATCGGAGTTGTTCGCGCCACAACACTACCTATCAAGCCACCTTAGATTACTTCTTCATTACCAACGGTAATGAGAGAACGCTTTGTTTGCCTCAGCCATTCTATGCGTATCTTCTTTTTTCTTTGCAGCTGAACCGCGGCCTTCAAAAGCATCTAACAATTCTCCCGCTAATTTAGAGGACATCTCCCTCTCATTCCTCTTTCTTGCAGCCTCAATCATCCACCTCATTGCTAAAGCCATTCTCCTGGAAGGCCTGACTTCCACTGGCACTTGGTAAGTTGCACCGCCAACACGTCGCGATTTCACTTCAACACGAGGCTGCACATTGTCCAAAGCCTTTGTAAGCACCTCTAACGGCTCCGAATGCCCCTTTGACTCGATAGCGTCAAGCGCATTGTAAATAATTTTTTCAGCTACCGATTTTTTCCCGCCAACCATCAGCATATTCATAAACTTGGTAAGCATCTCACTACCAAACTTTGGATCAGGAATAATGTCTCTTTTTGCTGCAACTCTTCTTCTTGACATCTGAATCTACCTATAATTTATGCTTTTGGTCTTTTTGTACCATATTTTGACCGCCCATTCTTGCGACCATCAACACCCGAAGTATCCAAGCTTCCTCTAACGACGTGATATCGAACCCCAGGCAAATCCTTCACACGCCCTCCTCTAATTAATACCACAGAGTGCTCTTGAAGATTATGCCCTTCTCCACCAATGTAACTCGATACCTCAGCGCCACTTGTCAGTCTGACACGAGCAACTTTCCGCAATGCCGAATTTGGCTTTTTTGGCGTGGTCGTGTAAACCCTCGTACAAACACCCCTTCTTTGCGGACAAGCCTCCAAAGCGGGTACATTGCTTTTTTCTATTTTTCTTACTCGCGGCTTACGGACCAACTGATTTATCGTGGCCATTAATTACTTCTCCAGTATGTTTTCATTGCGCTATGAATAAAAATACCGGCAAGCAATAGCTTGACGGTAATTAAAATGCGCGTAATTTCATTAACTAATCTGAGCCGATCATTCTAGTCATAATGCGAAATTTAGTCAAGAACAATTTGCTATTTTTTGCAGACTGGCTTTCGTCCTTAACTAAAAAAGACTCATCGCCAGCCCGAGCCTTTCATTACTAATCCGTATTCAATGCCTGCTTCAACGCCTCTTCAACTTGCTCATGATCAATAGCTGGCTTTGTATCTTTATCACCTTTTTTAATATTCTGTTTTGCTAGTTTTCTTTGCTGATGAAATGCCAGACCAGTTCCTGCAGGAATCAATCTGCCCACGATGACATTTTCCTTTAATCCATGCAAGCCATCCGACAATCCACGAACCGCTGCATCGGTCAACACTCGCGTAGTCTCTTGAAATGAAGCTGCAGAAATAAATGACTCTGTAGCCAATGATGCTTTTGTGATTCCTAATAAGATCGGCTCATACGTAGCAGGAATTTTTCCCTCTTTCTCCAATCGATCATTTTCTTGCTTAACAGCAGCCTTCTCCAACTGCTCACCTTTAGTAAAACTTGAATCGCCTGATGAGAGAATTTCAACCTTTCTTAACATCTGTCGGATAATTGCTTCAATATGCTTATCATTGATTTTAACACCTTGCAAACGATATACATCTTGAATTTCTTTTACCAAATAAGTAGTTAATTCTTCAACACCGCGCAGACGCAATATATCATGCGGTGTTAATTCACCCTCGACAATAGTTTCACCTTTTTCAACAAACTCACCTTCAAAAACTGTAACATGCCTCCACTTAGGTACAAGCGCCTCATGCGGCTCACCTTTTGTATCCGTAATGACAATTCTTTGCTTCCCTTTTGTTTCTTTTCCAAAAGAAACGGTACCACTCACTTCCGCTAAGATCGCCGGATCCTTCGTTTTTCTAGCCTCAAATAAGTCGGCAACGCGCGGCAAACCACCAGTAATATCTCTTGTTTTACTTGATTCCTGTGGAATTCTGGCAAGCACATCACCAACCATTACCTGACCGCCATCTTTAATTCCCACAATTGCACCCGCCGGCAAAAAATATTGGGCGGGAATTTCAGTGCCTGGCAAATATATTTCATCGCCATTTTCTGTAACTAACTTAACCATAGGTCTCAACTCTTTGCCTACACCACCGCGCTGCTTAGGATCAGTAACAACCAGCGAACTAATTCCTGTTACTTCGTCTGATTGCTCCTGAACAGTCACGCCTTCAACGAAGTCAATTAATTTAACAACTCCCTCTACCTCTGTAATAACTGGATGCGTATGTGGATCCCAGTTTACAATAACCTCACCGGCTTTTACGCCACCATTTTCTTTGACAGTCAATACAGCCCCATAAGGAATCTTGTATCTTTCCCGCTCTCGCCCATATTCATCAACCACTCCAACCTCACCTGAACGAGAAACAGCAACGAGATTTCCTTCACGGTTAACAACCGTTTTAAGATTATTTAGCCTAATCGTTCCATCCGATTTCACCTGGACATTGCTGATGGCAGCAGAACGTGATGCCGCACCACCAATATGAAAAGTCCGCATGGTTAACTGAGTACCTGGCTCACCAATAGATTGCGCAGCAATCACCCCTACCGCTTCACCACTATTCACAAGATGCCCACGCCCAAGATCACGACCATAACAAGCCGCACATACACCATGCCTATTATCACAGGTTATTATTGATCTAACTTTAACTTGATCAATACTCTGTTCTTCCAAAAATGACACCCATTGCTCATCAAGTAATGTGCCCCTTGGCGCGATAACATTCTCGCCTGCTGCATCCATAACATCTGCGACAACAACTCGCCCTAATACGCGCTCTGAAAGTGATTCAACAACATCCCCACCTTCAATCATCGGGGTCATAATAAGCCCATCAAATGTTCCGCAGTCCCCTCCGGTTATTACTAAGTCTTGCGCAACATCAACTAAACGACGAGTCAAATATCCTGAGTTTGCAGTTTTCAATGCAGTGTCAGCCAAACCCTTTCGAGCTCCATGCGTTGAAATAAAATACTGCAACACATCTAATCCTTCCCTGAAATTTGCAGTAATAGGTGTTTCAATAATGGAACCATCGGGCTTAGCCATAAGCCCCCTCATGCCGGCCAATTGTCTTATCTGAGCAGCCGACCCCCTTGCGCCCGACTCAGCCATCATAAAGATCGAATTAAAAGATTTTTGCTTAACTGTTTCGCCATCCTCAGTTTTTATTTCTTCCTCTCCCAGCCCCTCCATCATCACTTTCGCAACTTGATCATTTGCATGCGACCAAATATCAACAACTTTATTGTAACGCTCCCCATCGGTTACTAATCCTGACGCATATTGTCTCTGAATTTCTTCCACTTCTTTTTCTGCAGCTTCTAATATTGCAGCTTTTTGGGTTGGAATCACCATATCCTCAATACCAAAGGAAACTCCAGACCTTGTAGCATATCGAAAGCCTAAGTACATTAATTGATCTGCAAGAACTACTGTCTCTTTAATACCAAGGTGTCTATAGCAGTGGTTTATCAAAGTTGATATATTTTTTTTAGTCATATCACAATTCAGCACCTCAAATGGCATGCCATCCGGTAATATTTCCCATATCAATGCGCGACCGACTGTTGTCTCAACTCTTTGGGTTCTTTCTATTAATTTTCCTTCTTCATCTCTGTGTTTTTCTTTAATACGAACTTGAATTTTTGTCTGTAACTCAACAATATCAGCATCTAAAGCCTTATGTATTTCTTCGACATTACAAAAAATGCTATCTTGCCCCTTAGCATTCACCTTTTCTCTTGTAATGTAATAGAGACCTAGTACCACATCTTGTGATGGATTAATAATTGGCTCTCCGTTTGCTGGCGACAATATATTATTTGTTGCCATCATGAGAGATCTAGCCTCTAACTGGGCTTCAATTGACAACGGTACATGTACCGCCATTTGGTCACCGTCAAAATCTGCATTAAATGCACTACAAACCAATGGATGTAGCTGTATAGCCTTTCCTTCGATTAAAATGGGTTCAAAAGCCTGAATACCCAATCGATGCAATGTTGGGGCACGGTTAAGCATAACCGGGTGCTCACGAATTACCTCTTCTAGAATATCCCAAATTTCACTTCCTTCACGCTCAACCATTTTCTTTGCAGCTTTAATGGTCGTTGCCAAACCGCGCAACTGCAATTTACTGAAAATAAATGGCTTAAACAATTCCAAAGCCATTTTTTTAGGCAACCCACACTGATGAAGCATTAAACTGGGACCCACAACAATCACTGACCGACCAGAGTAATCAACACGCTTTCCCAATAAATTCTGCCTGAACCTTCCTTGCTTACCTTTAATCATATCAGCCAACGATTTTAATGGCCTACGATTAGTTCCTGTTATAGCCCTACCTCGACGTCCATTATCAAGCAAAGCATCTACAGACTCTTGAAGCATCCGCTTCTCATTACGAACAATAATATCAGGCGCATCCAACTCTAAAAGACGATTTAACCGGTTATTTCTATTAATAACCCGCCTGTATAAATCATTAAGATCAGAAGTTGCAAACCGACCTCCATCTAATGGCACCAAAGGCCTCAATTCAGGAGGCAGCACTGGAAGCACTTCCATTACCATCCATTCTGGACGATTTTTTGAATTCAGCAACGCGTCTAGTACTTTCAACCGTTTTGAATATTTTTTTATTTTTGTTTCCGAATTTGTTGACATGATTTCTTCACGAAGCATATTAACTTCCGCCTTTAAATCAATTGATTTCAACAACTCATAAACAGCTTCCGCCCCCATTTTGGCGGTAAACTCATCACCATGGTTCTCAACCTCATCCAGATACTCCTCATCATTGAGCAACTGGCCCCGCTCCAAAGGAGTCATTCCCGGATCTAATACCATATATGATTCAAAATACAATACTCTTTCAATTTCCCTGAGCGTCATATCCAGCAGCAATGCAACTCGAGATGGAAGGGATTTCAAAAACCAAATATGCGCAACAGGGCTAGCCAATTCAATGTGCCCCATTCTTTCACGCCGCACTTTTGAAACAGTTACCTCAACACCACACTTTTCACAAATGACGCCACGATGCTTCAAACGCTTGTATTTTCCACACAAACATTCGTAATCACTAACAGGACCAAAAATTTTTGCACAAAACAACCCATCTCGCTCTGGCTTGAATGTACGATAATTAATAGTTTCGGGTTTCTTCACTTCGCCATAAGACCAAGAACGCACCATATCGGGCGATGCCAAACCAATTCGTATAGCATCAAAATCCTCAACCTTGCCCTGACGTTTTAAAAAGTTTAATAAATCTTTCACGATTCTGTCCCCTGCATTGCTTTCCAGTATTCCGGAAGTCTGTAAATCACAGTAATTTAGGCCCAATAAGCATTTTTAAAATTGAAGCTTATTATCTATGCTCATGGTATGAAAACCTCACACCTTGCATTTACTCACCTCTATTAAAGTGTTGATCTGAAAATATTACGGTGTTGAATTAATTTTACATAAACATCATTCCAGCTCAATATTGATCCCCAGAGAGCGAATTTCTTTGATCAATACATTAAATGACTCGGGCATCCCTGCTTCCATGCGGTGATCACCATCAACAATATTTTTATACATCCTGGTTCTCCCCGTTACATCATCAGATTTAACTGTTAACATTTCTTGCAAGGTATATGCAGCCCCATATGCCTCTAGCGCCCAAACCTCCATTTCCCCAAACCTCTGACCTCCAAACTGTGCTTTACCACCTAACGGCTGTTGAGTCACTAGACTATAAGGTCCAGTTGAGCGAGCATGCATCTTGTCATCAACTAAATGATTCAATTTCAACATATACATATAACCAACCGTAACCTCTCTTTCAAAAGGCTCTCCTGTCAACCCATCAAATAGCTGTACCTGTCCATGCTCTGGCAAATCAGCCAGTCTTAACATGGTTCTAATCTCATCTTCTGTTGCACCATCAAAAACCGGCGTGGCCATAGGCACCCCACTTTGTAAGTTATTGGCCAACTCTATAATTTCTGAATCTGAAAAAGTATTAAGCTCTTCCTTTTGTCCACTGCTGTTGTATATTTGTTCAAGAAAACCTCTAATTTCATTGATCTTTTCTTGGACCTCTAACATTTTTCCAATTTTCAAACCAAGGCCTTTCGCTGCCCAACCTAAATGTGTCTCCAATACTTGGCCAACATTCATTCTAGATGGAACGCCTAATGGATTTAATACTATATCCACTGGATTCCCATCCGCATCAAATGGCATATCCTCAATTGGCACTATTTGTGAAATGACACCTTTATTTCCATGTCGACCTGCCATTTTATCGCCTGGCTGAATTCTTCGCTTAACGGCCAAATAAACCTTAACCATCTTTAATACACCAGGAGGTAAATCATCTCCCATGGTGATTTTTTTTCGCTTAGCCTCAAACTTCTTTTCGAACTCTTTCCTTTGCTGCTCAATTTGTTCAGAAACCGCATCCAGCTGCATATTGATATCTTCATTTTGCAACTTAATCTTAAACCAATCTGAGTGCTTCAAACTATCAAGGTATTTATCAGTTATTTCAGATCCTGCCACCAACGCTTCAGGCCCGGATTCAGCCTTTTCACCAATCAGTAGTTTTGCAACCCTCTGAAATATATCATGCTCAACGATTTTTAATTGATCATCTAGGTCTTTTCGATAACGTTTGATTTCCTCTTCTTCAATCTCCAGTGCCCGCTTATCCTTTTTAACACCATCTCTGGTAAAAACCTGGACATCAATAACTGTTCCCTCAATCGATGAAGGCACTCTAAGTGAAGTATCTTTTACATCGGCAGCCTTTTCGCCAAAAATCGCACGCAAAAGTTTTTCTTCAGGAGTTAATTGCGATTCGCCTTTTGGCGTGACCTTTCCAACCAGGATATCGCCCGGTTTTACCTTTGCCCCAATATAAACAATCCCAGACTCATCTAACTTTGATAACGCCTCTTCGCTTACGTTAGGAATATCAGCAGTAATCTCTTCCGGGCTTTGTTTTGTATCTCTTGCAACACAAGTTTTTTCTTCAATATGAATCGTAGTAAATCTATCTTCCTTTACCACTCTCTCGGAAACCAAAATGGAATCTTCAAAGTTATAGCCGTTCCACGGCATAAAAGCGACCAGCATATTTTGACCCAAGGCTAACTCGCCAATGTCTGTTGAAGGACCATCTGCAAGTATATCGCCTTTTTTAATCTGATCACCTGGTTTTACCAATGGCTTCTGATTAATACAAGTATTCTGATTTGAACGCGTGTATTTAATCAGATTATATATGTCTACTCCTGACTCACCAGAATCTGTTTCCTGGTCATTGACTCTAACTACAATCCGCGCCGCATCCACATCCTCAATAATACCGCCACGCTTGGCAACTACCGTGACTCCAGAATCCTTTGCTACAGTTCGTTCCATTCCCGTCCCAACTAGTGGCTTTTCAGCCCTTAATGTTGGTACTGCCTGTCGCTGCATGTTTGACCCCATCAGCGCACGATTTGCATCATCATGCTCTAAAAATGGAATTATTGAAGCCGCGACAGATACAATTTGTTTGGAAGAAACATCCATATATTGAACTGATTCGGAATTTTCCAACGAAAATTCATCCTTATACCGACATGACACCAAACCTTCTTTTAATCTTCCCTGCTCATCAACCGGCACACTGGCCTGAGCAATAACAAATTCCCCTTCCTCTATGGCTGAAAGATAATCAACCTGATCAGTCACTTTACCATCAACTACTTTTCGATAAGGTGTTTCTAGAAACCCATACTCGTTAGTCCGCGCATAAACAGATAAAGAATTAATCAAACCGATATTTGGTCCCTCAGGCGTTTCGATAGGACATACTCGGCCATAATGAGTAGTATGCACATCACGCACCTCAAACCCAGCTCTTTCTCTTGCCAATCCCCCTGGACCCAAAGCTGAAACGCGGCGTTTGTGAGTAACTTGAGATAAAGGATTATTTTGGTCCATAAATTGCGACAATTGACTTGAACCAAAAAACTCTTTGACTGCTGCGGAAACTGGTTTTGCATTAATAATTTCCTGAGGCATCAATCCCTCTGAATCTGCAAGAGTCAATCTCTCTCTTACCGCCCTCTCAACTCGCACAAGCCCAACACGAAACTGATTTTCAATCATTTCACCAACAGAGCGAACACGTCGGTTACCCAAATGATCAATATCATCAACCGTTCCATTGCCATTGCGAATATTAATCAGCTCTTTAAGAACAGCAATAATATCCTCCTTGCGCAGGGTGCCCTTACCCTCATCTTCATCAAGCCCTAATCGACGATTGAATTTCATTCGCCCAACAGCAGATAGATCGTAACGCTCCTCCGTGAAAAAAAGCTTTTCAAATAGATTTTCTGCTGCCTCTTTTGTTGGCGGCTCACCAGGCCTCATCATTCTATAAATTTCAACCAACGCTTCTAACGGCGTCGATGTTGTATCCAACTTCATTGCATTGGATATATACGCGCCACGGTCTAAATCATTGACATACAAAGTGTCAATTTCCTTTACTCCAGTTTCAATCAAAAGCTGCAAAAGCTCTTCAGTAATTTCGTCATTAACATTCGCAATTATCTCTCCTGACTCCTTATCCACCACATTATGGGCAAGGATTTTTCCATATAGATAATCTTTTGGCACTTCAGCTTCTGTAATACCAGCTTTATTCATTTGGCGAATTTGTTTAGCAGTAATCCGTCGACCCTGTTCAACAATTACTTCATCATCTATCTTAATATCAAAAGCCGCGATCTCTCCCCTTAGCCTTTCCGGAACCAAGTGAAACTTGATATGATCAGGACCGATAGTGAATTTGTTAGTTTCGAAGAAAATCTTAATCATTTCTTCATTCGTGTAGCCTAATGCTCTCAGTAAGATCGTTGCTGGAATTTTTCTCCTACGATCAATCCTTACAAATACACTATCTTTATGGTCAAACTCAAAGTCAAGCCATGACCCCCGATAAGGAATCACTCGCGCATTAAACAACAATTTACCCGATGAATGTGTCTTACCTTTATCATGATCAAAAAACACCCCCGGACTACGATGCAATTGCGACACCACAACTCTTTCAGTTCCATTAATAACAAAGGTAGCATTATCAGTCATCAAAGGTAGTTCCCCCATATAGACTTCCTGCTCTTTAATATCTTTTACTACTTTTGTGCTTCCAGGCGCATCTTTGTCGTAAATAACAAGCCGCACCAATACTCTCAAAGGCGCTGCATACGTCGCTCCTCGCTGTTGACACTCCCTAACATCAAATGCTGGGTCGCCTAGTCTATATTTTACATACTCTAAAATTGCATATCCATTATGACTTTCAATTGGAAAAACACTTGAAAATGCCGCATGCAAACCTTGGTCCTTACGCTTTTCAGGTTTTAGCCCCGATTGCAAAAAACTTGCATAAGAGTTAATTTGGGTTGCTAACAGATATGGAACATCAAGCACTTGCTCTGCTTTTCCAAAACTGTTGCGAATTCGTTTTTTTTCGGTAAAAGAGTAGGCCATATTGCTTCCTTACCTTTTTTAGGAGATTGTTACAGCTTGCAAAAAAGCAAGCGACGAAAGGCCGGCGACATAGTGCCGCCAGCCCTAATTACTGATTACGTGTCTTTATATACAAAAAGACTTGTTATACACTTATTTGATTTCGACAGAAGCACCTGCTTCTTCAAGTTGCTTTTTGACCTCTTCAGCTTCTTCTTTGGTTACAGCTTCCTTAATTGTAGTTGGCGCACCTTCGACGGTTTCCTTTGCTTCTTTCAGCCCCAAACCTGTAATTGCACGAACCGCCTTAATAACGGCCACTTTATTGGAACCAAAAGATGTCATTACCACATCGAATTCGGTTTTTTCTGCAGCACCAGCATCACCATCTGTTGCAGCTGCAGGAGCAGCAGCAACTGCAGCCGCCGCAGATACACCAAATTTCTCTTCCATTGCCGATATTAAATCGACAACTTCCATTACAGTCATATTTGAAATAGTTTCTAAAATCTCTTCTTGTGAAACTGCCATTTTTTATCCTCTATATTCTCTTTAAAGTCTTAACTGGTTAATACTAGGCTTTTATGCCGCCTCTTTCTGAGCTTTTACTGCTGCAACAGTTCTCACTAATTTTGCATGCGGTTCCGCCAAGGTCCGCGCCAGTTTTTCTACTGGAGCTTTCATTACTGCCATAAGCATACTGATCGCCTGATCGCGAGTAGGCAAGCTTGATAGCTTTTCTAACTCAGATGAATCATAGACATGACCACCCACTGCAACCATCTTAGTGATTAATTTATCGTGTTCTTTTGAAAAACCCTTAATTACTCTTGCAGCAGAACCTGGATCTTCCATTGAAAATGCTAAAATCAAAGGCCCAATAAGACCATCATTCATGCATTCAAATTCTGTTCCAGCTAATGCTCGACGTGCTAAGGAATTTTTCACAACACGAAAATAAACACCTGCCTCTCTCCCAGCTTTCCGTAATTCGGTTATCTCCCCAACGGTCAAACCAAGATACTCAGCCGCAATAGCTGAGTGGGCATCAGCAGCAATTGCAGCAACTTCTTCGACGACAATTTTTTTGTCATCTAATCGTAATGCCACAGTTTACCTCCGGTTTATATCTAAAATTTTAAATTTTAGAATTAAAAAAATACATCTTTATAAGATGCCCCAACGGTCACCTAGCCAGTTATACCAGCCTCAGTAGCCATCTACGTAGGAAACATTAAGCTTTCGCACCTACGGTCTTTGATAGTCACCAACTAAAGCCGGCAACTCAAAGTTACAAAGCTAATTTATTGCTTAACAGTTTGCAAAAAAATAAGCTTATTTATACTTTCTCATTCAATGAAGTAGAATCTATACTTAGCCCCGGCCCCATTGTTGTAGATAGGGAGATTTTCTTCATATATATACCTTTTGCTGCACTTGGCTTCGCTTTTTGCAAATCAATCAGCAATGCCTCTAGATTTTGTTTTATTGCATTTTCTGCAAATGAAATTTTTCCGACAGTGCAATGAATTATTCCTGCTTTATCTGTTCGATAACGAACCTGTCCCGACTTTGCATTTTTAACTGCGGCCGCAACATCCTGTGCAACTGTACCTACCTTAGGATTGGGCATTAATCCACGAGGACCTAATATTTGCCCCAATTGGCCCACAACCCTCATTGCATCAGGCGATGCGATAACTACATCAAAATCCATCTCCCCTTTCTTTACCTGTTCTGCTAAATCTTCCATACCTACAATATCTGCACCCGCCTCTTTGGCGGCGTCCGCATTAGCCCCTTGAGTGAATACCGCAACCCGAACTTCCTTACCAGTTCCATTAGGCAATACAGTTGCACCCCGAACATTCTGATCTGACTTTTTAGGATCAACCCCGAGGTTAACACTCACATCAACTGATTCATCAAACTTCGTAGTAGCTAATTCTTTTAATAAAGCAACGGCTTCTGAAATTGGATATTGCCTGGACTTATCAATTTTTTCCTTGGCTAATTTAGCTCTTTTTGTTAGCTTCGCCATTACTCGCCCTCCACAATTAGCCCCATGCTCTGCGCACTACCTGCAATAATCTTAACTGCAGCATCCATATCGGCAGCATTCAAATCTTCCATCTTGATTTTTGCTATTTCTTCCAATTGCTCACGCGTTACTGTTCCGATCTTTACTGTATTTGGGGTGCTACTCCCTTTTGCCACACCAACGGCCTTCTTTAAAAGGATCGATGCTGGCGGTGTTTTAGTTACAAAAGTAAAACTACGATCATTATATACAGTAATGATCACTGGAATTGGCATGCCTTTTTCCATCTCTTGAGTTTTGGCATTAAAGGCCTTACAAAACTCCATAATATTGACCCCATGCTGACCCAATGCTGGACCAACAGGAGGACTTGGATTCGCCTCACCTGCTTTAACCTGTAACTTTATATATGCTTCAATTTTTTTTGCCATCTTTACTCCAAATTGGGTTCAATCGCATTTCAGCTCCCCCCACAAAGAAAAATCTCTAGCTACCTCTAGAGATTTTTTACACCACAATCCTGCTCATCCCACAGAATTAACTTTTTTCTACCTGCCCGAAACCCAACTCCACTGGTGTCGATCTACCAAAAATCAAAACTGAAATCCTCAGCTTGCTTTTTTCGTAATTAACTTCCTCAACCACTCCATTAAAGTCTTGAAAAGGCCCATCAATAACCCTAACAACCTCGCCAACCTCAAATAGGATCTTAGGCTTGGGCTTATTCACGCCTTCTTCAACCCTATTAAGAATCGCATTAGCTTCTTTATCAGATATTGGCGATGGGCGATCTGAAGTCCCACCAATAAAACCCAACACCCTCGGCACGTCTCTAACTAAATGCCAAGTTTCGTCGGTTAATTCCATTTGCACCAGCACATAACCCGGAAAAAACTTTCTTTCACTCTTCCGCTGCTGACCCATCCTCATTTCAACAACCTCTTCGGTTGGAACTAAAATTTTTCCAAAATAATCCTGCAGCCCTTCTCGTTTTATCCGCTCTTCCAGAGCCTCTTTAACCTTATTCTCATAATTGGAATATGCATGGACAACATACCAGCGCAGCGCCATTATTATCCTCCTTGCCCAGTAAGTAATCGTACTCCCCAAAACAAAAACATATCCAATAACCAGAGAATCACCCCTACAAGAAACACCATGACAAAAACCATTAATGTAGTCTGCATGGTTTCTGCCCGAGAAGGCCATACTACCTTTCTAACCTCTTGCTTAGCCTCAAGCATAAAAGCCCAAACACTTCGACCTAAATCGGTTGTCAGCATAATGAACATCGCGACAATAATCACGGCAACCAAACCTAAGGATCGATATAACAGGGAGTAATCAGAAAAGTAATAAAACGCCGCAACACCCGAAACGACCAGTATCAGCGATAAAATCTGCTTTAATACATTACCTACCGATGTTTCTGCTTCTGCCTGAGTATTCATTCGTCAATTGTAAATAGTGAAAGCTTTAGTTTTGTTTATGGGCTGAATATTGGCAGGCCAGGAGGGACTCGAACCCCCAACCTGCGGTTTTGGAGACCGCTGCTCTACCAATTGAGCCACTGACCTATACAAACCCTTAAACATGCGAACCTTTAATTATATATTGATTATTTTATTTATTCAATAATTTTCGCAACAACACCCGCACCCACGGTGCGACCCCCTTCACGTACTG
>CAZGYJ010000064.1:2143-15491 GCA_964530345.1 uncultured Methylomonas sp. | reverse complement strand
ACGGCGTCTTCTGGAATAAGTTACTGATATTGAAACTATAAATACGCTGAGTAGTGACATCCCTTTTTAATAAAAACCCGGAAGAAGAAATTCTTCTGGGTTTTTTTATGTCTGTAAATTTTATCTTTTCTCACAGTTTTCATCATCTACAAAGGGCAATTTTATAAATAAACATGGTTGTTTTAAAAAGATTCGTTTAGCAGAAAAAATATACAAATTTCAAAATAATAATTGACTTTCACAAATCTATTTCTGTACTACACTTTTTGTAAAGCCAGAAAACAGGCTGAAAGATTTGAAATTCGTTGAAAATAGCTAAGAGGAAAACTAATGGCAACTATTCTTGCAGTTGATGATTCAGCTTCAATGAGACAAATGGTGACATTTACTTTAAAAGGCGCCGGATTTGATGTGGTAGATGCTGTCGATGGAGTTGATGCACTGAATAAAGCAAAAGCCAACAAATTTGACCTGGTCGTTACTGATGTCAATATGCCGAATAAAGACGGCATAACCCTGATTAAAGATTTGAGAGCACTGCCCGATTACAAATTTATTCCCATGTTGATGCTGACAACAGAATCAGGTACTGATAAAAAAATGCAAGGTAAGGCAGCTGGTGCGACAGGATGGATAGTTAAACCATTCAATCCGGATCAATTACTGAAAACGGTAAAAAAAGTATTAGGTTGATGATATTTTTTTTGTAACCACTTCCAATTCGTACAGGTAAATAAATGTCTATTGATATGGCACAATTTCATCAAGTGTTCTTCGAAGAAAGTTTCGAAGGCCTTGATGCAATGGAATCAGGATTGTTAAACCTGGATATGGGAGATGTTGATTCAGAAGAAATCAACACTATATTCCGTGCAGCACATTCGATAAAGGGGGGGAGTGGTACATTTGGCTTTACTTCAGTATCTGATTTCACTCATGTGATGGAAACCTTGCTGGATGAAATGCGTGATGGCAGACGCCAAATTACTCAAGAAGCATTGGATGTTTTATTAGGTTCAGTTGATTGTTTAAGAGAGATGCTTACCGCTATCCAGGATGGAGATGAGGTTAATGAATCTAAAGTTGCCGAGCATAAACAGGCATTGGACAAAGAGCTCAGTGGTGAGAGTGCAGAAGCGCCTCAGATTGAAAGTGTGGCGCAATCATTAAATACAGTTGAATCATCTGATGCCGCCAATGAAAGTTCAGGTCAAGCAGGCTGGCATATCGTTTTTAGTCCACATGCTCATTTGTTAAAAACTGGAAATGACCCGGTACGCATGTTCCGTGAGTTAAAAGAGCTGGGTGAACTGACTCCGATTGTAGATTTGCAAGGTGTACCCGGTTTGTATGATCTCGACCCTGAAGATTGTCATTTGTCATGGGATCTCAAAATCGAGGGCGATATTAGTCGAGAAGAAATTGACGATATATTTGACTGGGTAGAAGATGATTGCGATATGGCAATCCAGGCATTAACCAATAATGCAGTAACTTCTCAGCCAACGACGAATGATGTTAGACAAGACTTAACAAGTTCAGATGCTAATTGTGAACAGCCTGTTAAAAGTAGCGATGTTAAAGCTGATGAAATAAAGCCTGTACAATCTATCGCCAAATCAGCAAAACCAAAAGGCGATAAAAAGGATACCAAGCCTAAAGGATCCAGCTCGATTCGTGTCGATACGGCAAAAATTGATACCTTGATCAATATGGTTGGAGAATTAGTAATTACCCAGTCCATGTTGAGTCTTGTCGGAGAAGACTTTTCCCCACACAAACTGGAACAATTAAAAAACGGGATTACACAGCTAGGCAGAAACACTCGTGAATTACAAGAAAGCGTAATGAATATCCGAATGTTGCCAATTAGTTTTGTCTTCAGTCGCTTTCCACGTCTGGTTCATGATTTAAGCACCAAACTCAACAAAAAAATTGAGTTAAAACTCAGTGGCGAGAATACAGAGGTTGATAAAACGGTTGTTGAATTAATTAGTGATCCACTGGTTCATTTAGTCAGAAATAGTTTGGATCACGGTATTGAAATGCCAGAAGCTAGAGTAGCCGCAGGGAAGCCAGAAACAGGAACTGTCAACCTGAATGCATATCATCGAGGTGGTAATATTGTTATCGAAGTTGTAGATGATGGTAAAGGACTCAATAAAGAAGTATTAAGAGCCAAAGCAATAGAGAAAGGTTTGATTGAAGAAGACGCTATTTTAACTGACAAACAAACCTATGAATTAATTTTTCATGCTGGATTTTCCACTGCTGAAAAGCTTACAGATGTATCTGGCCGTGGTGTTGGCATGGATGTCGTCAGAAAAAATATTCAGTCACTTGGCGGTAATATAGAGATTGAATCTGAATTAGGAAAAGGTTCAACAATAGCAATTCATTTGCCGTTGACATTGGCAATTCTGGATGGCCAGTCTGTAGCTGTGGGTGATGAGACATATATTGTGCCATTAGTATCTATCATCGAAACCCTCAACATTGATGAAAGTATGGTAAATCGAGTAGCCGGAAAGGGTGAAACATTTCGATTAAGGGATGAGTATTTGCCTATTGTCAGAATGCATGAAATATTTTCTGTAGAAACTGCCAAGGCAACCAGATTGACAGAAGGACTACTGGTGGTTGTCGAAGGGCAGGGCATGCGCTGTGGGTTATTTGTTGATGATTTATTAGGTCAGCAACAGGTTGTTATTAAATCACTGGAAGCGAATTATCGTCGGGTAGAAGGAATTTCTGGAGCAACAATTCTTGGTGATGGTTCGGTGGCATTGATTCTGGATATTCCCGGTTTGGTCAGACTTTCCAATCTGTAAAGACAAAAAAATATGAGTGAAGCAAATAATCTGGCAGAAGTTGAGGTAGAAGGCGAACAAAAGCAGGTGGCTAATGCCGTCCAGTTTTTAAGCTTTATCCTTGGTAACGAACAGTATGCAGTTGATATTCTGAGGGTACAGGAAATCAGAAGCTGGGAATCGGTTTCCAGAATTCCCAATGTGCCTTCTTATGAAAAAGGTGTCGTTAATTTGCGTGGAGCAATCGTACCTGTGATTGATTTGCGGGATAAATTTAATCTGGGTCATGCGGAGTATACACCGATGACTGTTGTAGTGATATTACAAACCGAAATCAACGGCAAAAACAGAATTATGGGTGTTGTGGTCGATGCAGTATCCAATGTGATTGATATCGACAAGACCACGATTCAAAGTCCCCCGGAATTCGGTACCAAAGTCAGCACGGAATATATTAATGGTCTGGCTGCTGTTGATGAACAAATGGTGATGTTGCTGGATGTCGATAAATTATTGAAGTTAGATGATGTGGATGATAAAGATGAAAATTAATTTGGCGGCACTGACGGGTGTTAGACGGTTTAATACTTTTGGTAATACTATCAACCTGAGAAATACCATGATGGCAATGGGTAAGGAGCAAATACGATGAAAATGAATATGCCGGTAACGGATCGGGAAGTGATGATGAAGGATGGAACTATATTAGTTACCCGGACTGATACCAAAGGACGAATAACCTATGCCAATGACGATTTTGTTGAAATCAGTGGTTTTAGCCGAGAAGAACTGGTTGGGAAAAATCATAATATTGTTCGTCACCCTGATATGCCGCCTGAAGCTTTTGAAGATTTGTGGAACACTAATAAGCAGGCTAAACCATGGAAAGGGTTGGTTAAAAACCGAACCAAAGCCGGTGATTATTATTGGGTGGAAGCTAATGTAACACCAGTATTTAAAAAGGGACAGCTAGTAGAGTATTTGTCAGTACGCTATGCACCAAGCAGGGAGCAGATCAATACTGCGGAGTCACTTTACCAGCAAGTACAGGTAAAAAAAGCAACATTAAGACCAACAGGAATGGCTGCAAAATTAAAAATAATCAAAGAGATGCCATTACATTTTAAGGCAACTCTAGCCATGCTGGCATTTTTGATACCTGATGGTTTTCTAATGTTTCACTTATACCAGCAACAATCGTTTACATTATTATCTGTAGTTGCATTGCTAACGGTTATTGGAATAATGCTTGGCGTTCATCTATTAAAGTTGATTAATTCTTCACTGGAAGAAGCCATTAGGATTTTTTATCGATTGGCAGATGAGAAATTTCGTAATCCCATTGATATTGACCGAAACGATTTGATTGGTGATTTTTTCCGTGGGCTTCAGTCCATGCAGGTCAAACTCAACTCAGACATGTCCTATGTCAAGGAAATGTCTGTTGTCTCTGGCAGATTAAAGCAGGCATTGGACAATGTTGAGTCCAATGTCATGGTGGCCAACAATAATTATGAAATCATCTATATGAACAAAACTGTTCAGAAGATGTTTAGTGAGGCTGAAGCGGATATTCAGAATCAATTACCTGATTTTAAAGCTGATCAATTATTGGGTTCCAATATTGATATTTTCCATAAAAATCCGGCTCATCAAAGAGCCATGCTGGATAAATTAACCGGTACTTTCAGATCTGCTTTAATGATTGGTGGTCACACGATGAATATCGTAGCCAGTCCAGTTATTGATGAGCATGGTGAACGAATCGGTATTGTTGTCGAATGGAAGGATAGAACTGAAGAAGTCAATATTGAACGGGAAATTCAAACTCTGGTTGAAGGAGTAAAGACTGGCGAATTAAGCAGCCGTATTAATATGGCTGATAAAGATGGCTTCTATGAAGTATTAAGTCGAAATTTGAATGAAGTTGCCGAAACAGTCGAAAAAGTAATGAATGAAATTGCTTATGTTATGAGTGGTTTGGCCAATGGCAATTTAACCCGAACTGTTAACAGCCAATATTACGGACTCTATGAAACCTGTAAAAATGATATCAACACTAGTCTGGCTAAGTTAAGCGAAGTATTTGGTCAAATCAAGGAATCATCAGAGTTTATTCGGAATTCTTCGCAGGAAATTGCCAGTGGTAATAATAATCTTTCCCATCGTGCTGAAGAACAAGCAGCTAGTCTGGAACAGACTGCTTCCAGTATGGAAGAGTTGACCAGTACTGTTAAGAATAATTCAGATAATGCACAGCAAGCCGATAAGCTGGCTAATTCAGCAAGAACATTAGCTGAAGACGGTGGTGAAGTAGTGAAACGTGCAGTCAATGCCATGGAAGAAATCAATGAAAGTAGCAACAAAATTGCCGAAATTATTGGCGTCATTGATGAAATCGCCTTCCAGACCAATTTGCTGGCATTGAATGCATCAGTTGAAGCGGCTAGAGCGGGTGAACAAGGGCGTGGATTTTCCGTTGTTGCCACTGAAGTTCGAAATTTAGCACAACGAAGCGCTACTGCCGCACAGGAAAGTAAGGATTTAATTCAGACCAGTATCCAGCGAGTAAGAACAGGGACTGAGTTTGTCAATGAAACAGGCTCGTCCTTAAATGAAATCGTCACCGGTGTTAAAAAAGTCGGAGATATTGTTTCTGAAATCGCGGCTGCCAGTGCTGAACAGTCTCAAGGTATTGAGCAGGTCAATCAGGCAGTTTCACAAATGGATGAGATTACTCAACAGAATGCAGCACTTGCTGAAGAAGCATCTGCGGCCAGCGTTTCAATGAGTGAGCAGTGCGATAGCATGGCTGGTTTCTTGAGCTTCTTTGAAGGTGGTGGCTCAGGTTCTTCTGGTTCAATTCCAAGCTCAACAGGGCAAGCTGCAAGTTCGTTGGATTTTTCTCTAGCAAAAAGCAAACATTTAAGCTGGAAATCAAAGTTAAGAAATTTTCTGGAAGGTAGTGAGTCTTTGACCATGGACCAGGCAGTATCACATCGTGATTGTGATTTAGGGAAATGGCTATATTCCACTGGAATGACAAGTTATGGACATTTGCCAGCCATGCAACAGATTGAGCCTTTGCACAAACAAATGCATGAATTGGTTCATCAATGTATCAGTCATCGGCAAAATGGTAATGCCGCTGGTGCGGAACAAGCCTATCAACAAGTCGCGGGATTGTCAGACAAAATCGTGAGTTTATTGTCAGAAGTGGAAGCCAGTATATCAGGAAAAACAGCGGTCAGTAGTCCAAAACCAGTTGTCAAATCTGCGCCAACTACGAGATCAGCACCATCAGTCTCAGTATCTTCTGGCGGTGATGATGAATGGGAAGAATTTTAATATTTGACTTTTAATAACCAAAATAATGGTGTCTGTAAAGAGAATCAATCATGGCAAATGAAAACCAGTTGGCGCAAGCCAGAGAATCCAGTACTGCGCAATATTTAACATTTCAACTTGCCGATGAATTTTATGGGCTTGAGATCCTTAAAGTTAGAGAAATAAGAGGTTGGGAACCGGTTCGGGAAATACCCAATACTCCGGATTTTATAAAAGGGGCATTAAATTTACGAGGGGCAATTGTTCCGATTGTTGATTTGCGTGAACGTTTTGGAATGAAAAAAGTTGACTATTCGCCAGTCACTGTGGTGATAGTGCTTTCGTTGCTTGACCAGGCTGATGATCTGGTAATCGGTATTGTTGCTGATGCAGTATCAGATGTTCTGGATATAAACAAGGATGAAATTCGTAGTGCACCTAATTTGGGTTCTAAAATTGACACACGCTACATGCAAGGTATGTATGTAAATGGCAGCCGTATGATTATGCTGTTAAATGTCAATAAGTTACTTAATCCAGAAGAATTCGCAAAGTTAACGGATTAATAATGAGCGTTAATATTATTGCTGTTATCAATCAAAAAGGCGGGGTAGGAAAGACTACAACATCTGCCAATCTGGCACATGCTCTGGCACTAAAAGGCATGAAAGTGACCTTGATAGATTTTGATCCACAAGGCCATTTAGGGGTTAGTTTTGGAGAAGTTAAACACAATACTGGGATTGGTGAAGTGTTGCTGGAAAAAATTTCTTTGGAATCAGTGATCTTCAAAGTTAGAGATAATCTGCAACTTATACCTGCTGGTTCGGCATTGAAAGAGATTGAGCAACTGACAGAAGGTGGTGCTCAGCGTGGTGATTTATTACGCAAAGTTCTTGAAGCCTCTCTACAGGATCAAGATTATGTGTTAATTGACTGTCCACCATCATCTGGGTTACTCGCTGCCAACGCATTGTTTGCAACGGATGAACTATTGATACCCATGAGTGGTGATTTTTTATCGCTACAAGGTTTGTCTCACTTGATGGGGTCAGTCAGAAAATTTGAAAAGGTATTAAATAAAAAATATACAAAATGGTTGGTACTTTCCCGGTTTAATACGGTTAGACGGCTGTCAAAACAAGTATTGAATATTTTGTTGAAGCATTTTCCTCAACAAATTTTGGCGACTGTCATCAGGGAGAATGCCATGTTGGCAGAATGTCCGAGTTTTGGCAAAACTATTTTGGAATATCGTCCAGGTAGCCGTTCAGCAAGAGATTTTCGCTCTCTGGCTGATGATTTTTTGGAAAGGAAGGTGATGAATGGCGCGTGATGAACAAGAAATGATTGGTTTTGACCCTTTGGCATGGATGGATGAAAGTGGCCAAGATGAAAAGAATGCCTCGGATAAGGAATCGGGAGCGAATGATAATAGTTCTGTTGCTGATAAATCTGAAGATCAGGTGGTTGATAACCTCAATAATCAAAATGAACCTAAAGTTGAAATGGAACAGCCAATGATTTCGGATCCTGAACAAGATAATGAATTAGCCGGGGATGGTCAAGTGGTACTGGAAGCAGAAATGAATATTCAAAAAGTGGCGGAATTACATATGATTTTAATTGATGCACTGGAACAAAATGATCAGATTGAAATTAATGCAGAACTTGTGAAAACAATTGATACGGCAACATTGCAATTATTGGTTGTATTAAAACAAGAGGCAGTGAAATTACACAAAACAGTTGTCATAACCGCTTCAGATCGTTTTGTAGATTCAGCAAACCTGCTTGGTATTGGAGAAATGCTGGAAGTGGCATAAGGATACAATGTGAGCCAAAAACAACGTGAATTTGAATATACCTTTGAAGATTTTGATTTCCTGCGGAAATTATCAAATCAGCATTCGGGCATTATTGTTACGGATGACAAGTTTGATATGTTTTATTCGAGGTTGTCTCGAAGGGTCAGAGCATTGGGGCTGAATAGTTTCAAACAGTATTGTCAATATCTGACTGAAAACAAGGAGCAGGAATTTACCGAATTCATCAATTCGATAACAACAAATCTAACTGCTTTTTTTCGTGAAAATCATCATTTTGAATTCGTTCGAGACACGGTTATTCCCGATCTTCTGAAAAAAAATCAACATTCCAAGCAGATTAAGGTCTGGTCGTCTGCAAGCTCAACTGGCGAAGAACCATATTCTATCGCGATGACATTATTAGAAAATGTACCACCTGGGTGGGACGTCAAAGTTTTAGCGACAGACCTCGATACTGATGTATTAGCTAAGGCGGCTAGCGGTGTTTATTCTGCTGACCGGATTGATGGTTTACCAGAACAACGCATCAAGAAATGGTTTTTAAAAAGCAAAACCCAACCGAATAAGGTCAGGGTGAGGAATGAACTCAGGGAGGTTATCAGTTTTAAACAATTGAACTTGATGCGAGACTGGCCAATGCGAGGTCCCTTTGATTTTATTTTTTGCCGTAATGTGCTGATTTACTTTGACCAGAATACCAAAGAAATGTTGGCGAATCGTTTTGCAGATTTACTTGCAAATGGATCCTATTTGTTTATAGGTCATTCAGAGTCTTTGCACCAAATGGATACGGCCTTTAAATTGATAGGAAATACGATTTATCAGAAGGTCTAGTTCATTTAAAAAAATATACATATTCTGGTGGTGCTGAATGTGTGGGGTAATGACAGTATCAGCTTAATAAGCTTTTAAAGCCAAATAATTCAACATCACAAAAAAACTACTAACAAGGTTTGCCATGCAACAGCTAACAAAGCCATCCATTTCTGGGTTTACTGATATTAAAAGATATTGGAACAAGGAAAAAAAAATTATTGTTGCAAAAATTCTGCCTGGAGAATTTTATGTCACCAATGAAGATGAAATGATTACCACGGTTCTGGGTTCTTGCATTGCCGCTTGTATTAGAGACAAAGTAACAGGTGTTGGTGGTATGAATCATTTCATGTTGCCTGAAACGACCAGACAACAGCTTCAAGATGGTGTGGAGACAGTGGTTGGAAATGCTACCCGCTATGGAAATTATGCCATGGAACATCTAATTAACACTATTTTACAAAATGGTGGTCAACGAAAAAATCTGCAAGTGAAATTATTCGGTGGCGGTAAAGTAATTCCGACAATGGGAACGGTGGGTGAAAGAAATGTCAAGTTTTCACTCGATTATGTTGATGCGGAAGGTTTGGAATTGGTCAGCCACGATTTAGGTGATAATTACCCAAGAAATGTTCAGTATTTTCCCAAAACAGGGAAGGCAATGATGAAAAAAATCAAAAATCTTCACGATCAGACAGTTGTCCAGCAAGAAATTAAATACAGTACTAATATTAAAGATACAGCAGTTGAAAGTGATATTGAACTTTTCTAACAGGTAAAACAATAAAATGGCAAAGATTCGCTTATTAATCGTCGATGATTCAGCATTAATCAGAAATATGCTGACGGAAATATTCAATTCATCGCCTGATATTGAAGTGGTTGGTACCGCTGCCGATCCATTGATTGCCCGGGATAAAATTAAAAAACTTAATCCTGATGTTATTACTCTGGATATCGAAATGCCGCGCATGGATGGCTTAACATTTTTGCGTAATTTAATGCGTTTGCGTCCGATGCCGGTAGTGATGATTTCAACGTTAACCGAACAGGGTGCTTCTGTTACGCTTGAAGCTTTGGAAATTGGTGCGGTAGATTTTGTTGCCAAGCCAAAACTTGATGTGGCAGCAAGCCTAAAACAATACTCAGAAGAGATCATCAACAAGGTAAAAACAGCAGCCAGGGCCAATGTAAAAGCACGTGAAAGTCGAACGCCAGCAAACAAACCTATTGTCTCTGCTAATGGCAGTACACATTTCAAGACAACCGATAAAATAATTGCACTGGGCGCTTCAACAGGGGGAACAGAAGCCATAAAAGATGTTGTAGCCGGTTTACCTGAAGATACGCCTCCGATTGTGATTTCTCAGCATTTACCCGCTTCATTTAGTGATTCTTTTGCAAAGCATGTGGATTTGGCGGGCGCGATGACTGCATGTATAGCCAAAGAAGGGCAGCAAATTTTACCCGGCAATATTTATATTGCACCCGGTGATAAACATCTGAAGATTGTTAGAAATGGAGCTCGTTATATTTGTAAACTGGATGATGGTGAGCCTGTTAATCGTCATAAGCCTGCAGTTGATGTCATGTTTTATTCAGTTGCACAGAATGTTGGTGTTAATGCTATTGGTGTGTTGTTGACTGGGATGGGAGCAGATGGTGCTAAAGGTATGAAAGCCATGCATGATGCGGGTGCAAAAACGGTGATTCAGGATGAAGCAAGCAGCGTAGTTTGGGGTATGCCAGGGGAGGCCTATAAATTAAATTGTACTGATTATGTTAAACCTTTGGAACAAGTTGCGATTCAAATTACCTCTTTAGCAAAATAATATCTAATAACAATGAATTCTTTCTTACAGAAAACCTCGATTCCATTTGTATTGATAGCTGTTCTGCTAAGCATTACTTCGATCTTTGACTCAGGGACTTTGTATTGGTTCATTGTACCTTTCATGGGTTTATTATGGGGATATACAAATTACACTTTAAACAAAGAGCTCTTATCAATAGAGCAAGACAAACCAGATTTTTCAAAAGCGAATAAGGCGATTGAAAACTATTTATCGGCACTGGATAGGTGTATTGAACAGGAAATCAAGGTTTTTGCAGATGAGTTACAACAGGTCAGGTCAGTGGTTGCCGATGCGGTAGTAACAATGACTGATAGTTTTAATGGAGTTAATAATCTGGCATCAGAACAGTCTGAGGCTGTTTATACCATGATCTCGAATATTACAGGTGAAGCACAGGACAAAAAAGGCAAAGTATTAAATTTCCAGGAGTTTGCCAAGGAAACTGACAATGTACTCAATATGTTTATTGAACAAATATTAACAGTTAGTAAACAAAGCATGGAAATGGTCAATGTTATTAATGATATTGGTGAACATATGGATCAGGTCGAGACATTGTTGACTGATGTGCAGAACATTGCCGATCAAACTAATCTGTTAGCATTAAATGCTGCTATTGAAGCGGCTCGTGCCGGTGAAGCTGGTCGCGGCTTTGCTGTCGTTGCCGACGAAGTTCGAAATTTATCCAGAAATTCGGATAAATTCAGTGAGGAAATCAGGCAGGTTGTAAATACCTCAAGAAGTAATATTAATAATGCCCGCAGTATTATTGAACAAATGGCTTCCAAAGATATGAGTATGGCGATTTCATCCAAATCAAATGTTGATGAAATGATGCTTGATCTTACTAATATGAATGAACATTTTGCCCATAAATTAAATCAGGTTTCTGGAATCAGTAATCAAATTGGAGTAAATGTAGGGAATGCTGTGCGTGCATTACAGTTTGAAGATATGGCCAGACAATTGCTTGAATATTTACAGGCTAATACCCTGCATTTTCAAGCGATGGCTGAAGAAATCAAAATGGGCCTTGGTTGCTTCAAAAGCGGGGATGTTGAGCAATGGTCCAAAGAGTTAAAAAATGGTGTAAAACGATTTGAAGACATGCAACAGCAATGGCTGAAACAGGAGAAGAAAGCTGTTTCGCAAGGGAGTGTTGAAGAAGGAGAAATTGAATTGTTTTGATCTAATTTGTTTAACTCTTATCTGAATCCATAACTTCACTATGGCACAGGAGGCAAGTTATTGATTCATCACGGGTTAAAAAATGCCCGCTTAACCTAAGGGTGATGCTAAGATTTTTTCATATCCCGTCCCTCTGTTATCCGCATTGAAATCACGGATTCAGGGATTAAGTTTTTTGTAACAACCAATGACAATAAATTAAGGTAAAAGATGGCAGTTAATGTAAATTTAAAAGCTGATACGCGTGAGCTAACGGTTAAAATTTCTGGTCGGTTCGATTTTAGTGTTCATCAGGACATTCGTAAGGCAACAGAGCAGGTAACTTCGACAATTAAACAAGTGATTATTGATTTAAAAGCAACCGAGTATGTTGATAGTTCAGCGTTAGGAATGCTGTTGGTATTGCGTGACAAGATAGGAGGTGATAAAGAAAAAGTAAAAATTGTCAATGCCAGTCCTGAGGTCAAGAAAATTCTAGAAATTGCCAGTTTCGATAAATTATTTATGCTGGCTTGAAAAGTAGTGCATGTGAACCCTTAAAAAGATATCGTATTATGTCAATTCTGTTTGCTGGAACAGAATTGAACTCACAACTTTTTCGATAACAATTAAAAATGAATCGAGTTGCGAAAATTTTGGTTGCTGATGATACACGTTTGCAGCGGATGATGCTGCAAAAGATATTGGAGAGTGATCGGATTGAGGTTGTTCTAGCAAATGATGGTCAACAAGCTGTTGAGGTTTTTTTTAAAGAAAAACCGGACTTATGTATTCTTGATGTGGTTATGCCAAATCTTGATGGTATCGGTGCAGCTAAGCAAATCGTCGGTTCACTTTCCGAAAATGAATATGTGCCTATTGTCTTTATTACGGCTCAGGATAATGAAGATAATCTCAAACGGTGTGTTGAAGCAAAAGCGGACGATTTTATTGCTAAGCCTTTCAACCCTACAATATTACATGCCAAAATAAATTCTCTGCTTCGATTCAAAAGATTATATGAAGATCAGTCAAAGCAGAAGAAGCAACTACAGACCTTTCAGCAAATAGCAGAACAGGAACAGGATGTTGCTGCCGCTATCCATGAAAAAATTATTCATAGCCGGTTTTTAGATGCACCCAACGTCAAGCATTATTTGTCGCCAATGTCGCTATTTAATGGCGATATTTTTTTGGTAGCAAAAACACCAGGGAATCAATTACATTGTTTGTTGGGTGATTTTACTGGCCATGGTTTGTCGGCATCTGTTGGTGCCAGTCCCGCAGCAGATATTTTTTATGGCATGGTCAACAAAGGATTTGGGGGCGCTGAGATTCTACGGGAAATTAACAAGAAATTACATTGTTTATTGCCTGTGCAAATGTTTCTGGCCGCCACTCTGGTGACTTTGGATCCTGAATCCAAATTTATTAATATCATGGCATGCGGATTACCCGATCATTATTTATTCAACACAAGTACCGGACAGACCCAAACTATCAAATCACAAAATGTCCCCTTAGGTATTATTGAAGATTTTGA
>CAZGYJ010000064.1:0-2043 GCA_964530345.1 uncultured Methylomonas sp. | reverse complement strand
CCCTGGAAAAATTTTGGTCAGACTAATCAGTACAAGCAAATTGTTCCGTTGATCTGGAAATCCTCAATGGAATTTGAAATGAAAACCTTGCAACATGTCAGTCCGGTTCCGGTGATGTTGAATGCCATTATGGAAATTCAAGGACTTTTAAAATACAAGCAATCAATTTTCATCATCATTAGTGAATTGTTTAATAATTGTCTGGATCATGGGTTGTTGGGGCTGGATTCCAGATTAAAAAAATCAGCTGAAGGGTTTTCTAATTATTATGAAATGAAAACTCAGCGTCTGAATGACAAGGAAGGTTACGTTAAAGTCATGTTTAGTCATCGTGTACTTAAAAATGGCGGGCAATTAATTATCAGAATGAAAGACAGTGGCGAAGGGTTTGATTATGGCAAAGTGATTGCCAGTTTTTCAGATAACCAAAACTATCATGGTCGAGGTATTCCCTTAGTTAATTCCTTATGTAAAAGCCTGCAATATTCGGATGCTGGAACCCGAGTTAAAGCAATTTTTGAATGGCAGAATGAAGAGCTTACACATCAATAAAAAAATGTTTGCCTGAAATTTGTTAACAACTATTTTTTCAAGTTCTTCTATACTTAAAAACATGAAAAAAAATCAGGTTAAATCCCAATTTGTTGCTGTGGCATCAATCGCAGCTGAACTTAGTGATGTGATGAATGTGGCCAAGGAAATTTCATTAGCTGCGGCGAATGCCAAAGCAATCGCTTTCAGGGCAGGAGAGAAAGCTAAAGGCTTTCAGCCGATTACTGATTTCATTAATGAGCTGGCGAAAGACACGATTAACCTGGTTAATAGCATTAACTTGCAGGCGGTTAAGCTTTATCAATTAACCGTTAATGAACATAAAATGACAGCAGCTTCCAATCAGCTTGCCAGGGTAAAAAAATTAACAAGGGATGCCGCATATGAATCGTCGATGAATGCTTCGCAGGAACAGGCAGAACAACGAAAAATGGAGTGTCGTAGGGAATTTCAAAGTCATGTTGATCAGTTGCTTGAACAACTGGCCAGCGTCATGCATCCTGCTCGTGCGGCCAGAGTAATTGCCGCCAATTCACGAATTGAAGCATCACAGGCAGGTGAGTATCTGCAAAGTTTACAGGCAGTTGCTGAGAGTGTTGATAATGCTGCTTTGGTTATTCATAGCAATGTCCAGCGCTGTCGTACTGCACTTTCGATTATTAATTTTAGCGATTAAGCCAAAGGAAAATACCGATGAAAATGACCAAAATTTACGAAGGATCGTACCAATGGCTGATGTTTGGCAGAGATGATAACAAACCTGAAAAAATTATTGATTCCAATCAATATGTCGTGCGTAGCGGTTCCCGTTGTTTGGTAATCGATCCTGGCGGCGTGGAATTGTTTGCTCCAATGCTGGCTGCGGTTTTACATCATGCTCCAGTGGAGGAAATTACTGATTTGTTTGCATCCCATCAGGATCCGGACATTATTTCTTCATTAGGATTATGGGACCAGGCATTGCCTAATGCGAAATTACATGCATCAGGTTTGTGGGAAGGATTTATCCGCCACTTTGGTTGTGAAACGATTGAGTATGTACCGATTCAAGATAATGGTGGTGTGATTAATTTAGAGCGGGTGGAATTGCAAGTTATTCCTGCACATTACATGCACGCTTCAGCTAATTTCAATATTTATGATCCCAATGCCAAAATATTAATGTCGGGTGATATTGGTGCGGCGTTAGAAGAACCCGGTGCGCCAGTGTTTGTAGATAATTTTGATGAACACGTCGAAAAAATGCGTTTTTTCCATCAACGCTGGATGCCCTCAAACCAGGCCAAACGATTCTGGATAGATCGGGTTCGTGATCTGGATATTGAAATTTTGGCACCCCAACATGGCCGTATGTTTAAAGGCGATGATGTGAAACGCTTCCTTGACTGGTTTGATGCCTTACAGGTTGGCATAGCAGTTTAATACTAATTCCCAAAAAGCTTTCCATCAATCCTACTCCTGATGGAGAAGGCGGGGATGAGGTGAGTTTAA
>CAZGYJ010000063.1:0-15620 GCA_964530345.1 uncultured Methylomonas sp. | reverse complement strand
CTTGACTATTTATTGATTATTTCACCCAACCCCCTCCTTCAGATGAGGGTTGAGTGAGGTGCAGCAGGACTGGTTATCAAAACGTAACCCGAATTCCTCCCCACACGCCAAAAGGAGGCGCCGGCCCTACAAAACGAGGATTGGTGAAATTTTCAAACCCTGGTAGTTCGTTGGATTCGCCCAATAAACCAAAGGATTCATATTTGTTGTCAGCAACATTCTCCATGACTACAAATAATGAGAAATTATCAGTAACTGCGTAGCTGCCGTGCAAATTCAGAACCCAGTACGGTTCCAATTCTGACAGATAATTACCTTCATCACCCCTGACATGCTGGCCTGAATTAAACAAAATATCTGCACCAACTTTCATTCCTTTAAACAGAGTCACTTCCAAACCCGCGTTGAGTTGATGCTGCGGAATACCAGGAATTCGATCTCCCTTATCCACCTGAATCAAACCGGAATCATTTGCGTTAGGATGCGTGGGACTGTTGATGGTGAAGGAATCCTGAAAAGTCGCATCAATAAAGCTGTAGTTCGTGTACCAATTTATCCGATCATCCCATAGCTTGCCGCGCAAATTAACTTCCACTCCCAAACGGCGGGTATCGCCAATATTATCAAAAAAGCCAATATTGGAAGTCGTGCCACCGGTTGACTGGAAAATGATGTCATTATTATTGATGGTATGGAAAAACGTCACATTCCATGCCAAGTCCTTCCATAAAGTACCCCGGACACCGGCTTCAAAACTCTTGGCAACCACTTGATCAAGAGGTGGATCAGCTAAAAAAGCATTAGGCAGACGACATTCATTATTTGGGTCTGAACAAGCCAGTTCAATAATAGTCGGCGTTCGAGTTGATTCGCTGTAACTACCGTAAAAATTCAAATTTTCCAAAGCTTGCCAGGTTAAGCCTACCGATGGATTGAAACGATCATAATAATGGATGCCATATAATTCCGGATGATTGCCCAATTTATCATTCAGGGTGATTTTAGTGTGGTTATATCTTCCAGCGACCGTGAATGCTAAAGTCTCGGTCAAGTCCAAAGTGTCAGAAAAATACCATGACCAGGTTAGGGTACTACCGTTCATCACCAGCGCATCTTCCGGTACAAAAATACCAGTACGGTCGGTACTCCGGTCTTTTTGTAAATTCGCAACTTCAACACGGGATCGATAATTCACCAAGCCTCTGTTAAAACCGCCACCAAAAATTAAATTGTTTCCATGCCCGAAAACATCGTAATTAAAGGCACTCTGGAGATTCACGCCAAAACTGGTTTGTTCACGAGTGCTGATGTTATTGATGGCATCTAAAGGATTAGCTTCGGAAACAGGAATTGCCGAGCCATCTTGACCCAACACCAAACTGTCATCATCACAAGGCGGAGTGAAATCGTCATCGTCATCACCGTCCCCCATTGCCAAAAAAGAATTACCTCCAGATTGACATTCAATAAAATTGGAATTATCACCATTGAATGAACTGGTAACTGTTTCCCGCCAAAAAGCATTGCCAGCTAACTGGAAATTATCATTAACCCAATGCGTACCCTCAAGGGTTAAAAACTTCATGTCATTTTCAGTAATATCTGGCGATGTAAAAATTGCCTCCCGATCTTTAAATGCCAGTTCAATTGGTATTGGCCCATTTCCAGTCAAATCACTTTTACCGTAAAGAAACCCCAGATCCAACGTTGTATCATCGGTATGCCAACCAACCGAACCGTAGATATTTAATGCATCGGATGGTGAAGCATCCCGCCAACCCTGCTCATCAAAATACCTAACATTGACAAAATAACCAAAATTTCCATTATTGCCGCCGCTTTCTGCTGATACCACCACCCGGTCAAACGATCCACCATACACTTCCAACTTTTGACCCGGGGAATTAAAACCATTTTTGGTCTGGATGGAAATTGCACCGCCCAAAGTATTCAAGCCAAAAACCGGATTTGAACCACCAACCAAATTGATGCTATGAATCATCGATTCAGGAATCAAATCCCAATTGACATTATCACCAAATGGATCATTAAAACGTGCACCATTAATAAAGATACTAAGCCCCTGAGGCAAGCCCAATAAAGGCGAAGCTGAATAACCACGATAATTCAGATCAGGCTGCAAAGGATTATTCTGCGCCGCATTCAGATTAACACTACTAAGGTTTCGGCTTAAAAAACTGCTTAAATCCAATGCTTCTGAGCGATCAATATCTTCGCTTGTTACTGACTGAATATTACTTGGCATCTTGTTTTTGTCCAGACCAATCCCATGAACGGGACTAACGCCAATAATTTCAACCTCTGGCAGTGAAACTGTATCGGTATCAGCCTGAGCAATTTGTCCAAGTGTTAGCAAAACACAGGGTAATTGTTTAAAAATAAATGCGTACTGCTGTTTTGTTATTCTTTTCATTGTGGAGATCAGATTAATAATTTTTCTTTTTCTGGCATCGAATCCAGATTTTTCCAGGATTATAGAAAGACTATTTGATTTTCTCCCCAACTTCTTTTTTTAACAGTCATTATTGGAGAAGAAGCTATCTTTCAACCAGCAGCCATCCTTGGCCACTGAAGTGGTATTAGGATACGGACTCACAAAAAAATGTCATTAGGAAAAATTCCTGAATTTCAGACAAGAAAAGAACACAATCCTTGTGAATGAGCATCACAATTTTTGGAGGTTGGGAAGGTTAATGCGTTAATATTTGTTCGGCTTCCAGATATTTTTTTGCGCTGGTTTTTACGACGTCCTTCGGCAAAGAAGGGCCTGGAGCTGTTTTATCCCAATCCAACGCTTCAAGATAATCCCGAATGAACTGTTTATCAAAACTGGGCGGGCTGATACCAAGCTGATATTGGTCAGCAGGCCAGAATCTTGATGAGTCTGGCGTTAAGATCTCATCAATCAAATACAATTTGCCTTGCTCATCCAGGCCAAATTCAAATTTGGTATCGGCAATGATAATTCCTCTACTTTTTGCAAATTCTGAGGCTTCATTGTAAATCCGCAAACTCACATCTCTTACTTGCTCTGCCAGTTCTTTTCCCAATAATTCAACTGTTTTGGAAAATGATATATTTTCATCGTGATCGCCGATTTTCGCTTTGGTTGATGGCGTGTAAATCGCCTCCGGTAATTGTTGGGCTTGCTGCAAATCCTTTGGTAACTGAATGCCACAAACAGAACCGGTTTGTTGGTAATCTTTCCACCCTGACCCGATCAAATATCCCCTGACAATCGCTTCAACAGGCAGAGGTTTCAGTTTTTTGACAATAATAGCTCGCCCTTCAACCTGAGCACGCTCCGCTTCATCAGTCAATATTTGCTCCAGCGTCAAATCAGACAAATGATTGGCAATGATGTGCTGCATTTTGCGAAACCAAAAATTTGATACGCTGGTTAAAACGCGGCCTTTACCGGGAATCGGTTCCGGTAAAATCACATCGAAAGCTGATATTCTGTCCGTTGTCACAATCAACATGTGCTGATTGTCAACATCATAAATATCCCGCACCTTGCCACGAGCAAGTAATTTCAAACTGGTCAATGATGATTCATACAATGCAAGGGGTGCCGTCATGGTTGCTCTCTAAAAATTTAAAAATATGTTATTAATGTACCATTTTTTATTAAACAGGATTAATCATGAGTTGGCTCGGTAAATTCTTGGGCGGTGCATTTGGCTTTTTATTAGGCGGGCCTTTGGGTGCAATTTTAGGCGCATCAATTGGACATCAATTTGATTCCGGGCTGGATGGCTTCGACAGATTGGCAAACGAGGGTTTTAAACCCGGTGAACAACATCGTGTACAAATGGCTTTTTTTACCGCTACTTTTGCAATCATGGGGCATATTGCCAAATCTGATGGTCGGGTTTCTGAAGCAGAAATCACCCTGGCCAAACGGGTCATGGATGAAATGGCGTTAACCCCCGAAATGCGAGAAACCGCCATCAAACTATTTCAACAAGGCAAAAATAAGGATTTTGCACTGGATGAGATATTAATACAATTTCGCCATGAATGTCACCGCCGCATCCATTTGATTCGCATGTTTCTGGAAATTCAAATTCAGGCAGCGATGGCAGATGGGGAAATTTCCAGTACCGAGCAACATATTTTGATTCATATATGCGAAGTATTGGGTATCCCCCGATTTGAATTTGAACGAATAAAAATCCAGCTCCAGGCCCAGCAACGGTTTTATAGTCACGGCAGACAACAACAGGCAAGATCACAAACATCAACTTTACAAGATGCCTATGCAGTTTTAGGACTGACTCCTTCAGCCAGCGATGCTGAAGTGAAAAAAGCTTACCGTAAATTGATGAGCCAAAACCACCCGGATAAATTGGTTGCCAAAGGGCTACCCGAAGAAATGATGACTTTAGCCAAAGAAAAGACCCAAAAAATCAGGAAAGCTTATGAAATTATTACAAAATCTCGGAGCTAAACCAATTATCAAATACAACATGCGCTTCATCGACACCAAGTTTTTTCAATGCCGAAAATATTTGTACTGAAATATCCAAATCCACTGCCCCTAGCTCTCTTTCAACTTTCAACAAAGTGTTTTTCGCTGCCCCAAATTTCAATTTGTCGGCTTTAGTCAACAAAATGTGCAATGGTAATCGGCTATGTTCGCACCAGGTAATCATTTGCCTGTCAAAATCCGTAAGAGGATGTCTAATATCCATAACCAAAATAATGCCGCAGAGTGATTTTCGATTATGCAAATAGCTTTCAAGCAACTGATACCACTGTTTTTTAATTTTCTCAGGAACTTTGGCATAGCCATAACCGGGTAAATCAACAAATCGCAATAGCTCGCTGACTGTAAAAAAATTAAGCAGTTGTGTCCGACCAGGAGTTTTACTTGTACGCGCTAGGTTTTTTTGTGTTGTTAAGGTATTAATAGCACTCGATTTTCCAGCATTTGAGCGACCAGCAAAAGCGATTTCGAGACCATCATCTTCCGGTACGCCAGAAAGATGAGCCGCGCTAATTAAAAAACGGGTTTGATGATAAAGTTTGTTGGCCATATTTTTCTGAAAATTACTCTAAATAATTAAGCCCTGACATATCCTGTAAGATTTGCTTTGTGGAATCTGGCACGGCATAATGAACCTTGATCATTAATTGATTTTCCTCACGTTACAACGAAGCCCGAGCAAAAGCAATGATGAACTGATTAAACAAATCTGGAAAAATTATTAACACCATGAGATTTTTTTCTGAGTGTAAAAAACTTGCCCAAATACCGGCATCAACAAGTAACTTTGATTTCCTGATATTGAATATTATTAAATATAACCTTGGCTGCTTGCCTGGTTATACCTTGATCCTTCTTGAATATAATTACAATTTCCAAAGAGAAAAACAATGAACAAAAAAAAACTGGCTTTATCCATCGCTTTGTTAATTGCCGCCACTTCAACCACCTTAAACGCAGCTGGAAAAGTTGCCGAAGGAAAAACAAAATCTGCATCATGCGCCGGTTGTCATGGCGAAAAAGGCAACAGCCCCATGCCGTTATTCCCAAAACTTGCCGAACAACATCCTAGTTACCTGATCAAGCAACTAGTCGAATTTAAAGATGGCTCCAGAAAAGATGCAACGATGGCGCCCATGGCAATGGGTCTGAACGAAGATGACATGGAGGATATTGCTGAATTTTATGCAGCTCAAAAAATTTCCAAGAACCCGCTCCCGGTTCTAGAATCTGATGATGACGACGATGACGATGACGAAGAATCTACTTCTGATGATTCTCAACAGACGCCCGATATTAAAGAACTAATGGCCATAGGAAAAAATCTCTATCGAAATGGCAACCTTAAATCAGAAGTTTCAGCCTGCATTGCTTGTCATGGCCCCGGTGGCGAAGGAAACTTGCCTGCTGCATTTCCAGCCTTGCGTTCTCAACATGCTGATTATTTAATCAAAACATTGAATGATTTTAAATCCGGCGCTAGAGGAAAAAAAGATAATATGATGCGCATGATTGCACAAAAAATGACTGATGAAGAAATTCGCGCTGTGTCCTATCATATATCTATGATGAAGTAATAATATTGACAACCACCTTGGAGAATCTACAAATGCCCCTTAAACCCATCAGAAACATTTTTTTGTTTATATTGCTTGGTGTTACCTCAATTACTTATGCCGAGGAATTTGTTAACCCGGGATATCAAACACTTGCCACTCCACAGCCAGTGGAGGATCCAACAAAAGTTGAGGTCATTGAGTTTTTCTGGTACGGCTGTCCTCACTGCTTTCATTTTGAACCGTTGCTCCACAAATGGGAACAAAGCTTGCCGGATTATGTCAATTTTATTCGCCAACCAGCTATATTCAGTGCGCTATGGGCAAAACATGCCAAAGCCTATTTTACGGCTGAAGCTTTAGGCGTTGTGGATAAAGTTCATGCTGATTTTTTTGATGCTATACAGAATAAAAAACAAAAGCTCGAAACAGAAGATCAGCTTGCCAAGTTCTTTGTCGATCATGGTGTAGACGAAAAAAAATTCCGTGACGCTTACAATTCCTTCCTGGTTGATGCAAAAATGCGTCAGGCAAAAATGATGGGGCCACGTTATGGCATAACCGGTGTTCCTGCTATTGTCATCAATGGCAAGTATAAAACCAATGGCAGACTTGCTGGCTCACATGAAAAAATGATCCAGGTTATGAACAAACTGATTAAACAGGAAAAAGCCAAATTACAACAATAAAAATACGGGAAGCCTGATCTGAAATGATCGGCTTCCCGACATCAGGTTACAATTTTATCCACAAGACTGGTTGAAATTATTAGGATAGTTTCAACCAATTATTTATGGTGTAACAACTCAGTATTTATGATTTCAATATCAGTGACTGATATTGACTGATTTTAGCTAAATTAATTTGCTGAATAGTTACTGTAAGGTTTTTTTATGAATCAAACTGATAATGATGAAGTAAACAAATGGAAAGACAAATTTTTTAAGTTACTCGATGAGCAAGAAAATCTTGACCTAAAAAATTCCGAAAAGGAACAATTATTGAACAAAATAATTATCCGGCTCACGCATTCAAATAAAGGCTTTTTTTCTGATCTCGATCCTTTCCTCGATCAATTGCAACAAGCAATAAAAAGCAACCTTAGCCTGGAGCAGCTAAAAACCACATTTGAACAATTTTCTGATGCTCTACTGCATTTACCTGACAATGACCCTCCAATTGTCAAAACAGAAAACCTGATTAGTACTGATATCGTTGCTCAGCAAATCGTACAATTATTTGAAGAAATTGATATCCCTACTGAATTGGATCAACAGGCCAGTCAGCTTACTCAAAATTTACAAACCAGTCTTGATACAGAAGCTTTCAACACTGCGCTTGAAGAGTCCATGGCTCTTTTACTTAAACTAAAAGAACATGATTTGACTGAACAGGAAGAAATCGAAGACTTTTTATCTAATCTAACCCAGCAGCTAACTGAACTTAGCCACCAGGCATCCGGCGCCAGCGCAACCCAACTGGAAAAAGCAATTTCCAGAAACGAACTGGATCAATCTGTTTCAAGACAGATGATGGACTTGCAGCAATCCTCTGCAATTGCCACCAATCTAGACCCATTAAAACAATTAATTATATCCAGCCTGGAAAGTATCACTGAACAAATAACTGCGCATCAACAAGAAGAACAAAAGCATCAAACCACAACCCAAAGGCAACTCCTTGAAATGTCGCACAAAATTCAAGCAATGGAAGCTGAATCCAAGGATTTAAAATATAAATTGCAACTGGCACGTGATAAAGCGCTGAGAGATCCATTAACCGGCCTGCCAAATCGTCTTGCCTATGATGAGCGTTTAGCCACTGAGTTTTCACGATGGCAGCGAAATCAAACCCCTTTGACGATGATTCTTTGGGATATCGATCATTTCAAGAAAATTAATGATAATTTTGGCCACAAGGCGGGCGATAAAACCTTATCAATCATTGCTCACTTATTAAGTGACAACTGTCGTAAATCAGATTTTGTCGCCCGCTTCGGTGGCGAAGAATTTATAATGTTGCTCTCGGAGACAACTAAAGAATCTGGATCTATTCTTGCTGAAAAAATTCGAACCATTGTTGAAAAAAGCGGCTTCAATGCGGGAGGTAAAGCTGTTTCCATTACTATTTCCTGCGGTATTACCCAGTTTTTAGAAACAGATGATTTTGAATCATTTTTTGAACGAGCTGATCAGGCTCTATACACAGCCAAAAACCAGGGGCGTAACCAATGTGTCATTCTGTAACTTCTTGATTCAGTTTTTTTACTCTATACTTAGGGTATTATGCAAAAATTGCAAGACGCCAATTCAATTGAAAAAAACAGTTCTTTTGAAAAATTACTGTTTAAAATTATTATTCAGTTCTCTGTTTACACCAGAGGGCTGGACAAGCGCCTAGACCCTTACTTGGATCGAATTAGGGAACAATTAAAATCCGGCTATAGTCCGAAAAAAATTCAGCCTGAACTCAACGCGCTTTCAAGCAATCTGGCCACCTTAGGCAATGCTGAAAAAAATCAATCCGAAAGAAAAAATCTCTTGTTATTTGATTGCCTCAAGCTCACAACTAACAACCCCGAAATTCAAAACAAACTTGACCTGATTCAGCAACGAGCAGAACATCAAGAATTTGAAAGCGAACAATCCCTTGCCGATGCGATCAAACGTGTTTTAGCATTTGGCAAACAGGAAATATCGATTTCCGAAATTTCTGGCGCTTTAAACAAGGAACAATTTTCTCATTTTCTTAATTCCCTGGTCAGCGAAATAGACATTCCAGCTGGTTATAACCACAGTGTTAGTTTGTTAAAACAGAAAGCTCAAAAAGCACGGAATGAAAAGGCTTTCCAAAATGTCATTAATGACACCATCAAGTTATTACAAACCATTCGGAATCATGCCGTAAAAGAGCAAAAAGGAATTGACTCTTTTTTACAATCTCTTTCCGGTCAACTCACTCAAGTCGAGGATCATGCGTCTTCAGTAACAGAATCCAATCAGACTGCAACGACAAATAGAAACCTTATTAAAGAAACGATTCGGGAACAAATTGAAACGATAAAATGCACAACAGCGGATAACGATGAATTTTCGCCGCTACAGCAAAACATCAATAGCCAGCTCGAGGAAATAACTGAACGATTATCCCAACATTTTGATAGTGAAACCCAGCAACAACAGCAAACTGAACAAAAGCTAGTCGAAATGACGGAAAAACTTCAGGAAATGGAGGAAGAAACCAAATCATTGCGTTTTAATTTAAAATTAGCCCATGAAAATGCACTCCATGATTTTTTGACAGGCTTACCAAACCGTCAGGCTTATGATGACCGCATTGAACAGGAACATGCCCGCTGGAAACGTTATCAAACGCCGCTGACATTAGTGGTCTGGGATATCGATCATTTCAAGAAAATCAACGATACTTTTGGCCATAAAGCGGGTGACAAAACCCTGTGTCTGATTGCCCAATTACTTCGTGACAACTGCCGTATCCCAGATTTTGTTGCTCGCTTTGGTGGTGAAGAATTTGTCATGTTACTGCCCAATACAACTGCTGATCAGGCGCTCATTCTGACAGAAAAATTGAGACATCTCATTGAGACCACGGGCTTCAATTCACATGGCAATGCCATCAACATCACTGTATCTTGTGGAATTAGCGATTTCAATGGTAACGATACCCAGGAAGCAGTTTTTGAGAGGGCTGACCAAGCGCTTTATCAAGCCAAGGAGCAAGGCAGGAACCGCTGTGTTATTGCTGATCCTGCCTAACTAAGTATATATCCTAGGTTTTCAGGGTGTTTCACGTACAGTTTCTGGATTTTCTACACTAAGAGCCTTTTTATAAAAGAACCATTGCTTAACGTGTAAATATTTCCTGATCGGGGTTTTAATAACCGACACGCATAACGCAATTGAAAACAAACACCAAACCGCGGCATATTCATTTGGATCGTCTGTCAAAATATCGGAAATCAAAGGCCCGATCAGATAATGAAAACCTACAAAACGCCAGGACCCATACAGAACCGGCAAATAAAATGCCGCCAGTGCGTAGGCGAACACATGCAGTCCCCATTCGTATCCAGGTAACCAGGAAACATCTCCAGACATCAGGCCATTAAGCGGTAACTGCCAGGCGATATGCCAGGCACCGGAAACCGAGCAGGTTTGAGTGCCACAAAACCCCTCAACACCAACTTTACAAACACCGGCCCAGGCAAAAGGATACATTTTCACCATCATGGCAACAGCAGCGATAGCACTGAGCGTATAAACAGTGGTTCTGATCTTTAGTTTCACCTTTTCAGGAATAAAGTACATCGCCACCATATTGACAAAAAATGGCTGGAATGCGATATGCAAATACCCAAAAAGCGTGAGTATCTGATTTTGCGGCAAATCACATTCATCTATATAGACATAGGTAAATGCCTGTAATAATTCCATCAAGGCGAAATAAACCAACGGAATCCACAACTCCTTGGATTCCCCTTTTTGATAGACATAAACAGCTGTTCCTAAACCTGCAACGGCTAAAACTCCTGATGCTTCACCACTCCAACACATACTAATACCTCAATCTTTTAATTCTCACGCCGTTACTATCGACCTATTTTTTTTTACTTTCGGCTTCAGAAGATTGAGAGTCAACTTCTTCATTCCATATCGGGTTATTGACATCTTCCTTATCCAGTTTACCAATCTCTTCTGGATAGATGTGCCAAAATGACTTATCAATTGATGCATTTTTATAGGTTTCTTTAGTTTCATGTTTGAATGGACACCACCAGTTCTCAACCAATTTCACCAGATACGCATGCCATTCAAACAAAGCAACACTGCTTGGGCAATACCAGGTGCAATTAAAAATCCAGAACAACCTAGATTGCGTCGGGCTGACTGAATAACCGGGCTGCATGGTTATTTGATTTTTCATGGTATAGCGATGACTTTTTCTGTCAGGGAGAAAGTCAGAATACTTTTTAATATTCTCAGCCCCCATCAAAATTAAATGCAAATAGGAAACATAGGCGCTAAAAAACACAAACGGCATGGTAATAATGGGTACATAGATTAGGGCAACCCCGTAGATTTGCTGAAAAAAGGAAACCTTTCTATGGTTCTTGCCTATACAAACTCTATCACTTCCACAACTTTCACAAGCTTTCATTATTATAAATCCTGATAATTAATTATAAATAAAATCACTCCATACCCTCTTATCAGGCACAGCAGCATAAACAACAGTCTATTTTATGGTTTGCCTGAAAGTTTAGCAATCAAGAAGGGGCTAAACTTGCCTCTACACAAGTCCGTGCAGATGAATATCCTTCAACCACTCAATCATCCCAAACTTCATTCATTGCGGAAAAATCCTTCATAACCTTAATATAAAGTGTTGCTGAAAGGATATGTTTTCTGTCACTGCCCACCTCAAGCAATAAAACATCTACTTTTTCCAACATGGTCCGGATTTGATCCCTGATGTCAGCATTTGCATCTTTAGCCACTTGTCCGTAAAGTTAGACCGTATCATTATGGATGACACAATACTCATTCATCGTCTTTCAGTACCCAAGCGAGTAATCTTCATAGTAACTCCTGTGTTTTTTTATTGCCAAAGCGGGAAATAGAAAATGGCTCAATGGGTAATTCGGTTTTTCCATCCAGTATCAATTGTGACATTATTACTCCGATAACTGGCGATAATTGAAAACCATGCGCGGAAAATCCCAGCGCATGATAAGCATTTTTTTTAGTCTGAGAGGCGCCGATGACAGGAATGTTATCTGGCATAAACCCTTCAATTCCTGCCCATGCCCTAACAATCCGCACATCTTTTAACTGCGGAAAAAAATGCAACACTGTATTGGCACTTTCCACTAATTGACGCCAGTTGATATCGGTTTTTTCACGACCAAAATCCAGTTTGGCAACCAAAGCGCCGCCAATAATCAAGGTTCCATTCTGCATTTGCTTGAAAGACAACTTGCGACTGGCCGCTCCCATAACCGGATCAACAAAATGCGGTAACCGCTCAGTCACCATTAACATTAATGCTTTGGGCTCCAGTGGCACTTTTTCATTCAGCATTTCAGCAATTTTGCCAGCCCACGCGCCTGCGCAATTAACTAAAACGGAGCCCTTAAAATTACCTTTTGTTGTTTGAATCTGCCAGTCATCTCCAAGCTGTTCAATCTTTTCTACTTCTGTTGAAGAATGAAAAATCACGCCCAGCGATTCTGCCTTCCGGCGAAAAGCTGTCAGCGCATGATAGGGTCTGGCATAACCATCTTCCCGACAAACCAAAGCACCAACGCAATTCGGGGCTAAAGCAGGAACTAAATCATACAGTTGTTTTTTTTCGATTATTTCTTCATGATGATAGCCCAGCGACCTAACCATCGAGGCTCGTTGTTCCAGTTTTTCCATGTCTGCCTGATTTTCAGCAATCCGTAATTGTCCTGGAAAACGCGCATCACAATCTGAATCAACCAATGATTCAATGGATTGCCACATTTTTGCCGCTTCCCTTGCCAAAGGGATTTCAGCCGGGTCGCGATTTAACTGCCGTAATCCGCCGGCATTCGATCCAGAAGCATGCCGGCCAGGATTCGCCTTCTCAACAACTATACATTGACAACCACGCATCGCCAATTGTAAAGCAGTCGAGACTCCCATCAATCCAGCTCCAATAATAAGAACATCAGCATCCATCTGTATTCTCCTTAAACAATTCCGCCAACTGCTCCAGCGTTAATGGTGTTACCGGAGGTCGCCCCCGATAATGACTTTGCGCCGAGACTTCCTGACCTCCGGCATCAGCAACAATATGCGCTACCGCATTCGCACATTGCCGACCCTGGCAAGGCCCCATGCCACAACGGGTAAAAAACTTGACCTGATTACTATCTTTATGGCCATTATTAACTGCTTCACGAATCTGCCCGGCGGTTATTTCTTCGCAACGACAAACAATTGTGTCATTGTCAGGAGTAGCCAGGATTTTTTTTGGAATGGCAAAGTAGACTTCCAGAAAAGGACGAATACGGCGATCATCATGCATCCATTTGCGGTCTGTCTTCGCTTGGTTATCTCGCTCAGCTTCACTAATAACGTCTAAATCGAATAAAGCCTGTAAGCCAGCCAACCGACCAGCATGTTCGGCTGACCGAGCGCCATGAATTCCAGCTCCATCACCGGCAACCATAATGCCATCAATACTGGTATTTCCCCATTCATCATGCTGTGGTCGCCAGCATTGCTGACTTTTGTCCCATTGATGTTCACAGCCTGCAGATTGCGTCAGCCAGATGTGTGGAATAATGCCAAAATGAGTCATCAACAAAGCTGTTTCGATTTCGTGATCTTTACCAAAATAATGATAACGAACCGATTTCAGCTCATCGTCCCCTACAGCTCGTAAATTTTTGACCCCTATTTGGGTGCTAACTCCGGCACGCTTCAGGTCTATTTGATAAGAGATTCCCTTTGTTAAATAATGATGTGCCAACAAAGCTCTGGGTAATTTAGGCAAAGCCAGCAAATGGTTTCCCAGCGGGGTCACATCCAGAATGGCTTTTATCTCAACGCCAACCTGCATATATTGCCACGCCAATAATAACAGTAGCGGGCCTGAGCCAGCCAAAACCACGCCTTCACTTGGGACCACCCCGGCCGATTTAAACAGAATTTGCCCTGCACCTGCCTGCATAACGCCTGGCAATGTCCAGCCGGGAAAGGGCACGGGTCTTTCCATTGCACCAGTTGCAACCAGAATTTGTTCAGCCGTGATTATTTTGCTCTGATTATTATGGAGAATACCAACTTGTTTCTGATCATTTAACGACCAAACCTGAGTCCTGGGATAATACTCCACATCGCTTTCACGAAACGCCTCAACTAATGATTTGCCACGCTGATATTCGGAACCCAGTTGTTGCTCACGTTGTTTTGGGACTGCTTCAATCGCCCTGTATATCTGACCACCAGGTGCGGGCTGTTCATCCAGAAGCGCACAGGATAATCCTCGATTAGATACTGTTACTGCTGCTGCAAGAGCGGCAGGCCCAGCGCCAATGATGAGTATTTGATAATGCTGTTTCATGAAACATCTTCCAATGCGCGGCCCACGCCTTGTTGAAATTCAATTCGCATACCATTTTTTATGATGGTGGCACAGGAGCGCTGATTTGCTTTGCCATCAATAACCATCAAACATTCATAACAAACACCCATCATACAAAAAGGCGCTCGTTTGCTGCCGGATATGGGTGTTGAACGTGTTGCCCGCAATCCTTGGGATAATACCAAAGCCGCAACTGTCATGCCTTCCGTTGCCTGAACTTTCTGATCATTCAATATAACTTCGACAATTTTTGTATTGTCGCCAGCAAGTTGTTTAAACATACGCTACAACCGAATTCTGCTGATTATGTCCTGATGTTCAAACACCATGGTTTTCTGTAAATCAAGATGCTGACCAATATGTGAAGAATCTGCACGCTTATACATTGCTAAAGCAATGGCAACATCCACATAAGCCAAACCGACTGCATTAAAATAGATACGCTCTTCTTCAGTCTCTCTTCCCAATTTGTGTCCAGAAACCAACTCATGAAGATCAGCGTAAATATCACCATGGGCTATCAAGCCTTCTTTATACATTCGGCTTAATGTTTGAGTCCGATGGGTCACAGTATCCCAATCATCACACACAATTTTGTCGCATTGCAAAGCCACCTGATATTCATCTTCCCAACCGCCAATATGGCTGTAAAAGGCGCCGGGCTTCATCCATTCCGCTTTCAACAAGGGCGCTTGGGCACTGGTTGCAGTAACCAGAATATCTGCATCCAGCATGGCATCACGTGCCACTGTGTTTGTACCGATAAATTTTAAATCTGGTAATAGAGGTGATAGCTCTTTAATAAATTGCTCTTCTTCAGCCACCGTCTTTGCAGCAACTCGACATTCTTTCAAGCCGGGGCGCACCACTTTCATTGCCAATAAATGCATTTTGGCCTGTTCGCCGGCACCTATAAAACCAATAGATTGGCTATCTTTCCGGGCCAAGTGCTTGGCTGCAATTCCGCCCATGGCAGCAACACGCATATTAGATGCCAAGGTACCTTCCATAACCGCCACTGGAAAACCTTTTTCAATTTCCGATAAAATAAACAACGCCGATAAATTCTGCACATCATGCATTTTTGGATTTCGAGGAAAAACCGAAACCCATTTCACACCACAAATTTTTTCATCCAATAATGTCGCGGGCAAACAGTTGATTCTATCCAGTGTAACCGGATCAAAAATCTGAACGATTTTTTCCGGAAACAAAACCCGGTGCTCCTCAAAAGCGATCATGGTTTTTTCAGCCACTTCCATCGCCATCCGCAAATCAAAACAACCTGCTTCCAATAGATCTTCCTGGGAAAGGTAAGTAAAACTCACTTGATGAGATGCCATAGGTTCTCCTGATCAGCTTCAACTATCAACAACAAAATTAATAACGCTATTATAACTGTGGTTTTTCAAATA
>CAZGYJ010000062.1:0-15677 GCA_964530345.1 uncultured Methylomonas sp. | reverse complement strand
TCATCAAATCTGATTTTAGGCTCCCAACCTAATTTATTTTTGGCTTTTGAAGGATCTCCCAATAAAGTTTCAACTTCTGTAGGCCTAAAATAACGCGGATCAACAGCTACAATGCACTTCCCAGTTTCTTGACTATAGCCTTTTTCTTCCACCCCTTGCCCTTGCCAATCTATTTTAATATCTAGTTCCTTTGCTGCTGCATTAACAAAATCTCTTACAGAATATTGTAGACCAGTCGCTATAACAAAATCATCTGGCTGTTCTTGTTGCAACATCAGCCATTGCATTTCCACATAATCTTTGGCATGCCCCCAATCTCTTTTGGCATCAAGATTCCCCAAATACAAGCAATCTTGCAAACCTAGTTTAATTCGAGAAATTGCACGGGTGATTTTTCTGGTAACAAAAGTCTCTCCTCTCAATGGGGATTCATGATTAAACAGAATTCCATTACAGCCATAAATACCATAAGCCTCTCTGTAATTAACAGTAATCCAATAGGCATACATTTTGGCAACCGCGTAAGGAGAGCGCGGATAAAAAGGCGTAGTTTCTTTTTGTGGGATTTCCTGAACTTCTCCAAAAAGTTCGGAGGTTGACGCCTGATAAAAGCGGGTTTTTTTTTCTAATCCCAGCATTCTAATCGCTTCTAGTATTCTTAGAGTACCAAGAGCATCTACGTTAGCAGTATATTCTGGCGATTCAAAAGAAACGGCCACATGACTCTGGGCGCCAAGGTTGTAGATTTCATCCGGCTGTACTTTTTGAATGATACTGATCAGGTTACTGGAATCAACCAAATCCCCATAGTGCAGAACAAAATTTCGGTTTTCTATATGCGGATCTTGGTACAGATGATCAATTCGATCCGTGTTAAAAGAAGAGGCGCGGCGTTTAATGCCATGAACAATATAATCTTTTTTTAGCAAGAATTCCGCCAGATAAGCCCCATCCTGCCCTGTAACTCCTGTAATTAAGGCTACTTTTTTCATTGGTCAATTAAGATCTCGATGATTAACTAGAATGTTAATTCTATCTTGTTTATCTTAAAAAAACCTTCAAATTACAATTTTTTTACACTCCTCTTGAGGTAGATTTCATTTCCCAATTATGAAACCAACAAATTTGGTTAATGGGACTGAGAAATTTCCGCACAATTATCCCGACCTTGAACCCCTTTGGTTTTAACTAAATATGCCTTGTCCTCAATGGTAATTTCCCCAATCTTGTCATTTTCTTGCATGGTCAAAAAAACATCATTGGATCTTTCTTTTCCCTCAATATGTCCAATCCAGATCAAGATACCCTCTACGTTGATTATAATTCTGTCCCTGATTCCCTTCAATCTTTGTCCGCTGGCCAATTCAATATCTAAAATATCAGACCAAAGTGTTTCATTATCGACAGTAGCAAAACCATTCATAGAATGAGATGTTCTTGGCAAAGTTTCTGTAATAGAAAATTGAGCTGAAGCTGGATTGATTACTTTAGTTTCATTATTCATTTTGGTGATCCTAAATTACTATGCAACAGAGTTTAATCAAGTATCAGAGAAAAACTGTGAATTTGATGGCGTTTCGCAAAAGACCAACAGAAAAACTCTCCTCCTAAATGCAAGAAGCAAACATTTTTATCATTTGCACTAAAATGGTGCAAACATGCATTATAATGGGCCTCTTTGCTTTATTTTCAATCTCACCCACACTTAGCCAATACATGATTCCATATGGCGCAATAGTTGCTAGAGATTGATAACCATTCAAGCCTATAAACAAACTGTGCTAGAAAAAATCCTGGATCATCTCAATGAATCGATCTTACTATTCAATCAGCAATTAGAGCTGGAATATATTAACAGCGCCGGCGAAGAGTTATTTGCTGACAGCTCTCGACATCTGATTGGACTTTCAGCTCAGGATTTGTTTAAGAGTTCGGAACCGGATTTTATTCAAGATATTAAACTTTGCCTGACTACCGGCGAACCACTCGTTGATCGAAATTTAATTTTTCACCATTTAAAAAAGAGCCTGACACTCAATTTAAGCACAACCCCACTTTTTGATGGCCAACAAATATCTTCGGTTTTGGTCGAACTCGGTCAGGTAGACCGGCATCTGCAAATTTCCAAAGAGGAATATCTGCTCGCCCAACAAGAGGCTGCCCGCATGCTGGTTAGAGGACTTGCTCATGAAATCAAAAATCCACTGGGAGGACTTAGAGGCGCAGCACAATTACTCGATGGCGAACTCAGCAATCCAGAACTAAGGGAATATACCCAGATTATTATTGCAGAATCTGACAGATTACAAGCCCTGATGAATAAAATGTTAGGGCCAAACATGCATCCGAATAAAATTCCAATCAATATTCACGAAGTGCTTGAACGAGTTAGGCAACTCGTTATCGCGGAAACCTCAGACAGCATTACTATTATCCGTGATTTCGATCCCAGCATCCCTCTTATCAAAGCAGATAAAAATCAACTCATTCAAGCGATACTGAATATAGTTCGCAATGCCATTCAAGCCTTGGACAACGAAGGTAAAATTATATTATCAACCCGAATCAGAAGACAAATGACCATACGGCGCAAGCTTTACAAACTCGCTATCCATATTGATATTATTGATAACGGCCCCGGCATCGCTCCAGACATGATCAGCCAGGTTTTTTACCCCATGATTACCGGAAGGCCCGAAGGAACAGGTCTGGGCCTGTCAATCACCCAATCGCTCATCAATATGCATAACGGCATTATCGAATGCCAAAGTGAAACAGGAAAAACTGTTTTTTCTATTTTTTTGCCATTGGAGAATTGTAATGGAGAATAAATATACAGCCTGGATTGTTGATGATGACAAATCTATTCGCTGGGTACTCGAAAAAGCTTTAAACAAGGCTGAAATTGCAACGCACAGCTTTACCAATGCCAACAGTCTTCTTGCCGAATTAGATAAGTCATTACCTGACACATTGATAACTGATATACGGATGCCGGGCATGGATGGCATAGAATTATTGCAAAAAGTCCAACATCAACACCCTGACTTACCGGTGATCGTCATGACCGCCCACTCTGACCTTGAAAGTGCTGTTTCAGCCTTTCATAGCGGAGCCTTTGAATATCTACCAAAACCATTTGATATTGAGGAAGTTATCAGTCTGGTTCAACGAGCTTGTCTTAACAGTACACGCCGTAATAACGTTCAAATCGAAGACGAAAATATTGCCGAAACCACGCCCGAAATTATCGGTGAAGCGCCCGCCATGCAGGAAGTTTTTCGGGCCATCGGGCGTTTAGCGCGTTCTCACATCACGGTATTAATTAACGGTGAATCTGGCACCGGCAAAGAGCTGGTTGCCAAAGCCTTGCACCGCCACAGTCCGAGAGCAAAAAAACCGTTTATTGCATTGAATATGGCCGCAATTCCAAATGAACTCATGGAATCAGAACTTTTTGGACACGAAAAAGGCGCCTTTACCGGCGCAAATTCAAGACGTTCAGGACGTTTTGAGCAAGCTCACGGCGGCACTTTATTCCTTGACGAAATTGGCGACATGCCCGCAGAAATGCAAACGCGTTTGCTGCGTGTTTTAGCAAATGGTGAATTTTATCCGGTTGGCTCCCACACCTCCTTAAAAGTAGATGTCAGAATTATTGCAGCCACGCATCAAAATCTTGAGAATCTTGTAGAAAAAGGCTTATTCCGCGAGGATCTGTTTCACCGACTAAATGTTATACGAATTCATATCCCGCCATTACGTAATCGCAGCCAGGACATCCCATTACTGATGCAACATTTTCTGGCAAAAGCAGCAATTGATCTGAATACCAGCATTAAAATTTTACAACCGGATGTTGAAGCTTATTTATGCTCACTTGACTGGCCCGGCAATGTCAGACAACTGGAAAACCTTTGCCAATGGCTGACAGTGATGGCCTCCGGCCGGGAAGTACATCTGGAAGAACTGCCTCCAGAATTGATGAATCAATCATCCATGGAAAAACCTGAATCTTTGGATAAAGATTGGCAACAGTTATTCAAACAGTGGGTAGAACAACAATTGCGAAGCAATCAACCTGAAATTGCCAAGAAAGCCATTTCAATTATTGAAGCAGAACTAATAAAAACCGCCCTTAACCACACCCATAACCGTCGAAACGAAGCAGCAATCCTGTTAGGGTATGGTAGAAATACATTGACCAGAAAAATTAAAGAGCTTTCTTTGTAATATCTTTAATTTGATGAATCCACTAGATTTTATTATGCTATGATTATTTTTGCCCTGTACAAATTTTCGTGAAAATTTTCATGCTTGAAAAAAAATTTCTATTATTTAGTTTTTTGTTGTTGGTTGTATCTCCTGGTTATTCTCAAAACCTTTTAGAGACCTACCAATTAGCATTAGAAAATGACCCAATTTTAAAACAGGCCCTCGCCAATCGAAAGGCTACAGATGAAATTAAACATCAAAATATTGCACAAATGCTTCCACAAATATCTGGAAGAGTTGAAAGCAACTTTAATCGATTGAAAAATAAAAAAATCAACTTCCAAGGACAAGGAATACAGGAATATTACGAACACAGCTATTCAATTAATCTGACCCAACCCATATTTCATTGGGAACATTGGGTACAATTAAGTCAAGCTGACAACCAGATTGCCCAGGCTGAGGCACAATATCTTGCTGAGCAACAAAATCTTATTACCCGAACATCAGAAGCCTATTTTAATATTCTGGCCGCACAGGATGCGCTGGAATTTACCATTGCAGAAAAAAATGCCATCGCTCAACAGCTGGAACAGGCAGAACAGCGATTTAAAGTAGGCCTGATCGCCATCACTGATGTCCATGAAGCGCGTGCCGGCTTTGATAAAGCCCGTGCCGATGAAATTGCCGCTATCAATGAAGTCGACAATACCAAAGAAGCATTAAGAGAAATTATTGGAGACCAGGACGTTCTTTTATCAACTCTCGCATTAGAAGTACCTCTGGCCAATCCTGAACCTGCGGATATTGAAAAATGGAGCAAAAATGCACAGGAACAAAACCTGGAAATCATTTCAGCGTTTAATGAGACAGAGGTAGCCAGAAAAAAAATCGCCCTGGAACGAAGTGGTCATTTACCACAACTGGATCTTATTGCCTCCCATCGAGAATCAGATAATAACAGTTCCTTTGGATTACGAGGTGATGTACAGCAAGTTGGACTACAACTCAATGTCCCAATTTTTGAAGGCGGAGGAGTTTATTTTCGTACTCGCCAGGCAGAACAACAATATATACAGGCAAAGGAAAAACTCATTGCCAAAAAAAGACAAATAGAACGACAAGTTAAAGACGCCTACCGCGGCGTTATTTCCAGCATCAGTCAAGTTGAAGCATTAAAGGCATCAGTTATTTCAGCAGAAAGTGCTCTGGAAGCCACAGAAGCCGGTTTCGATGTCGGCACTCGCACCATGATTGATGTCTTGACTGCTACCCGCAATCTTACCCGGGCCAAAAGTGATCATTCCAAAGCACGATATGAATATATCATTAACAGTATCAAGCTAAAACAATCCGCCAGCATCCTTAACGTTGAAGATTTACAAGCGATTAATGCCTATTTACAGTAAAATCAGCTAATTTCCTGGCACTGTTTCAACAATTTCCAGATCGAAGCCAGATAAGCCAAAATATTTCTTCTGGGTTCCCATCACCTTCATTTTTTTTACCCCCAGATCGGCCAGAATTTGTGAACCGGTGCCCGTGGTTCGCCAGTCCATTGGTTTTTCTGCGCTATTTCCCACAGAAACGCCGTTATCCTCCATTTGATATTGGTGTATTAGCTCAACCAACGCCTTATTATCCTCTTTCTGACGAATCACCACCAAGACCCCTGCCCCTTGTTCAGCAATTTTTTTCATTGCCATCCGCAATGAAATGCTACTTTCATTTCGGGTTGAAGCAAATAAATCAGATAACAGGTTTTTTGCATGCACTCTGACCAAAACCGGCTTGTCCCCGGAAACCTTTCCCATAACCAGCGCCAAATGCAGATTATTGTCATTTCGGTCTTGATATGCGTACAAGCGAAAATCACCGTATTCCGTTGGAAAATGACATTCGCTAATCCGCTCCAGGGTATTTTCGTTCTGAATACGATGGTGAATTAAATCCGCAATAGTCCCTATTTTCAGGTGATGTCGTTTGGCAAAAGCCTCCAGATCAGGTTTTCTAGCCATACTGCCATCTTCATTAAGAATTTCGACAATCACTGCCGCAGGTTCCAGGCCAGCAAGTTTTACCAAATCACAACCTGCTTCAGTGTGGCCTGCTCGAGTCAAAACGCCACCCGATTGCGCCATCAAAGGAAAAATATGACCAGGTTGAACCAAATCATCTGGCTGGGCATCTTTTGCCACGGCTGCCTGAATGGTTTTGGCCCGATCCGAAGCTGAAATTCCGGTTGTAACACCTTCTGCCGCCTCGATGGATACCGTAAAATTGGTCGAATGTGCAGTTTTATTTTCATTGACCATTAACGGTAAACGCAATTGCTGACAGCGTTGCCGGGTTAGTGTCAAACAAATCAAACCACGGCCAAAACGGGCCATAAAATTAATATCTTCCGGCCGTACATGCGATGCCGCCATCACTAAATCACCTTCATTTTCCCGGTCTTCATCGTCCATAATGATAACCATTTTTCCCTGGCGAATATCCTCAATGATTTCTTCAATACTGTTCATGATTGAATAAACCCGGCTTTTTGCAACAATTCCTGGGTGACTGGATCACTTGGCTCCACAGCTGTTTCGCCTTGCATCAAACGCTCCATGTATCGAGCCAATAAATCCACTTCCAGATTAACTTTTGCTCCAATTTCTGTGTTTCCCAAAGTTGTTTCCTTTAAAGTATGGGGGACAATATTCACGCTAAAAACCGAACCATCAACCTCATTGACAGTTAAACTGATGCCATCAATACAAATAGAACCTTTTTCGGCAATGTATCTAGCCAATTCATCTGGCGCTTTAAATCGAAACCGAAATGACCTGGCATCGGGTTTTTTAGCAATTACCTCACCTAATCCATCCACATGACCACTGACAATATGCCCTCCCATGCGGGTACTGGGTGCTAATGCCAACTCAAGATTAACTGGCGTACCGACCACTGCAGTTGCCAGTGTTGTTCTAGACAAAGTTTCATTGGAAACATCCGCAACAAAATACTGATCTCCCAACTCAACTGCCGTTAAACAAACGCCATTAACAGCAATGCTGTCACCCAACTTCACATCCTCCATCGGCAATTTACCAACGTCTATCGTCAACATGCAATCGCCTGATTTTGGACTCATTGCTTTGATTTTTCCTACTGACAGAATAATTCCTGTAAACATAAATACCTGTTATTTACTTGGCAACCAAGTGGAACCTGATATCCGGTCCAATATGTCGCGTATTAATAATTTTTAACTGTTTTTTTTCGGCCATGGTTTGCATACCGGGCAAATTAAACAAACCACGACCTTTTGAACCTAAAATACAAGGCGCCATATAGACTAACCATTCATCCACCAGGTTCAATTGCAGCAAGCTGCCATTCAATGTTGCTCCTGCTTCAACCAATATCTGATTTATTTGCTGTTCCGCTAAAAAAGTCATCACTTGTTTAAGGTCAAGCTGGCCATTTTCTTCAGGCAAACAAAAAACCTCAGCCCCTGCCTGCGTCAATGATTGATGTTTTGATTGATCTTGTGAACAAGTGAGAATTATGGTCCGTCCCGACAATTCAAACATTTTTGCAGTAACTGGCATCTGAAGACTGGAATCCAGAACCACTCGTACCGGTTGCAAAACGTCAACATCCTCCAGCCTAACATTCAAAGAGGGATCATCTGCTAAAACTGTATTAATACCCGTTAAAATAGCAGTACTTTCCGCTCTAAGCTGTTGAACATCGCTCCTGGATTCCGAAGAAGTAATCCATTTACTTTCACCAGATGCCATTGCCGTGCGTCCATCAAAGCTCATAGCCATTTTACTGACAACCCAGGGTTTACCAGTTTCCATTCTTTTGATAAAGCCTTTATTTAACGCTCTTGCATCCTGTTCAAGCAAGCCTGATTCAACCATGATCCCTGCATCACGCAATTTTTGCAAACCTTGACCAGCAACTAACGGATTTGGATCTTGCATGGCAACCACGACTCTTTTTATATCCGCTTGAATGAGTGCTTCGCAACAAGGGGGGGTTTTACCATGATGACTACACGGCTCCAAGCTCACATAGGCGGTTGCTCCAGAAACATCATCCGCATTTTGCAACGCATTGACTTCAGCATGGCCCTGCCCTGCTTTTTTGTGCCAGCCTCCAGCAATCACTCTGTTATTTTTAACGATCACACAGCCGACTCTTGGATTGGGGTCAGTGGTATAACGTCCTTTCGCAGCCAATCTTATGGCTTGCGCCATAAATTCAGCATCCTGTACATCCGCCATTACTGTTTTTGCAAGCTTTTGATCATTTCAGTAAAATCGCTGACATCCTGAAAACTTCGATAAACTGAAGCAAACCTTACAAATGCGACATGATCCAGAGTCTTTAATTCGGTCATCACCATCTCACCCAGAACATTGGCAGCCAACTCCCGCTCACCACAAGAGGCCAGTTGCTTTTTTATTTGGGATATAGAAGCTTCAATGCGTTCACTGTCAACAGAGCGTTTTTCCAGCGCCCGAATCATACCAGCACGTAATTTGTCTTCCTGAAACTGCTCACGGGTACCATCGCGCTTAACGATTCGGGGTAATGTAAGAGCTGCTACTTCAAAAGTGGTAAAACGCTCCTTGCAAGAAACACATTCCCGGCGGCGTTTGACTTGATCGCCTTCATTGGTCAGCCGAGAATCAATAACCTTAGTATCGTTAGCAGTACAAAATGGACAACGCATGAATTTTCAACAATTATGGGTCAACTGACCAACAATTATACGCTGTCGAGAGGCAAAAGAGAAAGTACAAATCGCGGCTAATGCCGCGCGAATATTGTTTAAATCCTAACGCTCCTGAAAAGCATTTTTAAAGCCGCGACTAACCGGCTTCATCAAATAATCAAGAATTGATTTTTTACCGGTAATAATATCTACCTGAACCGTCATTCCCGGAATAATTTTCATTCGTTCTGGATTATTACCCAGATGATTTTTTTCCAGTTCAATCCTCGCCAGATAATAAGGTCTCATTTTTTTATCGAGATAGGTTGACGGTGAAATTTGCTTGACCTTTCCCGACACAAAGCCATATTTGCTGGCATCATAGCTGTCTATTTTAACTTCCGCCTTTTGCTGTACTTTAATATGTCCCACATCCTGTGGCAGTATTCTGGCTTCAACAATAACATCGCCATCGACTGGGACAATTTGTAAAATAACATCTCCCGGTTTCACAACTGCATTGGCGCCGCTGATGGCAATTCCCTGCACAATCCCGGCAATGGGAGCATAAAGATCCAGCCGGTTGACCCGATCAGCAGCCTTGACCATGGATTTTTCAACCTCGGCAAGCTGCCCTGCGACTTCGGCCGCTTCAAATTCATTTTCTTTTTTATGTTTATCAAGAATTTCCTGACGCCGGTTTTTTGCTTCCTGTAAGGCCATTTTAGCCACCGCAATACCATCCTGGACTGATTTTAGCTGACTATCAATACTGGCTAAACGACTTTTTTTCTCCAAAAGATCAGTCTTGGAAACAATATGCTTATGAGCAAGTTCCTCACGCATATCAACTTGTTTTTGCAATAAGGAGATTTCCCTTTTTAAGGCATGAACCTGGTTTTTTTGCCTTTCCAGTTCACTTTTTCGCTGATTGGTCTGCGATTTTAATACCGCCAATTCACTGTTAACACTGGCAATTTGTGCATAATAACTGGCCATTTCCTTAGCGGCCAAATCAGGATAATTTTTTTCAAATTCGGTAAATTCCGGCTTTCTCCCTTCCTCGACGGCACGAATTCTCGCCAGTTTCAGAGACAAACTGGCTTTTCTAACCTGCAACTGCTCATAATCAGCCTGGGAGACCGGCATGGCAAAACGGATCAATCGATCGCCAGGTTTAACCTGATCACCATTTCTAACCACAATTTCACTGACAATCCCGCCTTCAAGATGCTGAACATCATGGATATATCCAGTAGGCACAACTTCACCCTGGGCAACGGTTACCTCGTTGACAGTGGTTAGCGCCGCCCAGATAACAATCGCGACAAACAAAAACAGACTAAAATAAATAGCTGCTTTAATAATATCCGACACGCCCTGCTCTTCAAGTTGAATTGCTTGTGCCAGAAATCTGGCCCTGGCGCGTGGCAATGTTGCTATTGATTTGTTTGTAGATTGCTCGATTACTTGTGTTTCACTCATCGTTATCCTTCCATTAAAATCGAGATTGCCTCATCAGCTTTTCCGGCAAATTGCACTGATCCCTGATTCATCAAAATCACCTTGTCTGCCAGTCGAATATGACTGGGCCGATGACTTACCATCACCATCGTGCATTGACCTTTCAGTGCCTTGAGTTGATTCATAAAACGGGTGTCGCTTTCAAAATCCAGAGATGCGCCTGGTTCATCAAATAAAACAATTTTAGTTGAGCTAACAAATGCGCGTGCAATCGACAATGAACGCAAAAAACCGGGAGGATATTTTTCGGTGGAATTATCTGTCAATCGGGTGTTGAAACCTTCAGGCAAAGCTAAAATCTCTTCCAGAACCCCTGCCTTGCTTGCTGCTCGTTGCAATTCGGTATCAGTCGCTAAACCATTTGCCAAACGCAAATTCTGCGCAATCGTGCCATGAAACATGGTGGTATGCTGAGGTACATAAGCAATTGAACGTCTTAATTCCATAATATTTAATTGCCGCATATCAATACCATCAATGTAAATTGCACCACCCTGTGGTTTATACATACCAGCAATAGATTTTAGTAAAGTAGATTTCCCGGAACCGGTATAGCCGACAATAGCAACCAGTTCACCAGGTTTAATGGCCAATGAAACACCCAACAATGCAGGATCCTGGTCAGCACCATAACGAAAACTGACTCTGTCCATGACAATATGTCCCTGCAAATCCTGAATCACCAAACCGCTATTAAAATCAGATTTTTCAACCGGAATTTTCATCAGTTGATTAATCTGTTTCATCGACTTAAAGGTTTGCTGAAATTTAGAAATGGATAAAAATGCCCCCTGCAAAGGCGATAGAATACGCCAGACCAAAGCCATGGTAGCGATCAGTGCACCAATTGATAAATCGCCATTAATGACTCCTATTGCTCCTAACGACATCACTGCCACCGCCGTTAGCATCATCATTGCCTGTGCGACACTATTCATTATTGAATTAATAACAAAAGTATCGTAATTGGACATGATGGCTTCACCGGAAACTTCTCTAAATCGTTCCCACCATACGCTTTCACCTCCAATTGATTTTATTTCCTTTCGACCAGAGAGAGTTTGCAGCAACATACGTTGTTTGTTGGTTCTGGCCTTTCCCGAACGACCAATTTTGCGATTAATATTGGGGATAAGTAAAAAGCCAACAATGATATAGGCAAAAACCATCAACAAAGGCACAAAAGCGATTGGTCCCGCCAAGATGGCGATGACAGTCAGAAATAGTAATACAAACGGCAACTCTAAAACAATGGAAGCATTGGCTCCGGTAAAAAAATCCCGAATCGAATCAAATTGCTTTAATTGTGCCAATTGTGCTGAAACAGTTGAGCGTTCGATATTAATTGGTGGCAAATAAAGCAACTTTTTGAATGTTTCAACACCGATTAAATAATCCATCCTACCAGCAACTGCCCCCAGAATTTTGGCGCGTAAAAAACGAAGCACCAGATCGGTCATAATCAATATCGCAACACCCGATAACAGAAGAGGCAGACTATCCAATGATTTTGTGCCAATCACCTTATCGTAAATCACCATAATAAACAGCGGCACAAGTAACGCAACAATGTTGATAATAAAAGTCATCCCAAACAAATGGATAATCAATTTTTGAAAACGTGCAGTTAAATCAGCAAACCAGTTGGGACTGATATCTGCAGAATTAGGCAAACCATGAGTGGCATTTTTATCAGTAAATAAATAGGCAGTCCCTTGAATGGCTAGTTCTTTTTCTGGAAGTAAAACGACCTTTTCTTGCTGGGCATCAAAATACTTTATTTCACCTTCCGCTTTTTCAAGCAACACATACACTTCACCCGAATTCGCCACAAAAATGCTTGGATACAATTCTGACTGTAACTGATTCAGTGGTACTGTCATCGGAAAACTTTCGTAACCGATATTGACAAGAATATTACGCAAATCTACCAGGTCAATATCTTCAGCAAAATGCGGCAAAGCTTCAATTAGCTCTCTGGCAACACTTTTCCAGCCAAGCGCTTTGAGTAATGGAAATAAACATGCTGCATAAGGACAATCTGATGAAAATTCATCCAGTTTGTTTTTACGTAAAGCTTCGGCAAATTTTTCTGAAACATCCCTGAAAGTTTTACCTTGGGAAGAATCAAATTGCTTTGGGTGTGCCATCTTGTTCATGGTATTTGCTTTCTTCCTATAATGGCATCAACTGACCGTTGACCAAGTTATACTGCTTGTCACATAAACGTAAAAAAGAAGGCCGATGGGAAACAATCACGATCGTTCTTTTTTGCCGTTGCATCAGCTTGATGACTTCGACCAGTCTCTTGTCATTCTTAACATCAAAATTGGCATTAGCATCATCGAAAAGAACAATTTTTGGATGTCCAATCATCGATCGCACCATGATGATTTTCTGTTTCACTCCTTCTGGTAAATTATCCATAGCGGCGCCACCGATAAAGGTATCAAGCCCATTGGGTAATCGGGAAACAATTTCTTCAAGACCTAATAGCCGGGATAATTCAATTGCATCTCCAGTAGCTTCGTCTTCACGGTACAAAGTCATATTTTCCAGAATAGTACCTTCCACCAACACGCCATGCTGGGGAACAATGGCAATCTGTGATCTTAAAAATTCGGCATTGTAATTTTCCAATGGTTGTCCATCCAGCTTAATCGTACCGGTATTTGGCTCCAAAAATCCCGATAACAAATTCAGCAAGGTACTTTTCCCGACACCATTATTTCCGGAAATACCAATTGATTCGCCCGGTTTTATAGTCAAAGACAGATTGTTAATCAGCAAATTACTTTGTTCCGGATATTTAAAACAAACTTGCTCAAGCTCAATAGCACCTTGTAACTTTCCTTCTGCCTTTAAATCACCTGTTACTTCTTGTTGTAATGAAAACAGCTCATTAACCTTATCCAACGCTAACCTGACCGACTGGAACTGAATCCAGATATTCATGGCTTTCAAACCGGGTTGCAACACGCGACTGGTCAACATGGTGCCAGCGGCCAAGGCACCGATTGTCAGTTGTTCATTGACGACATAAATACTACCGATACCCACAAAAGTAATGACTGCCAGCTGTGAAAAAGTCGCCCCGATACCTTGGACAACACTGTTCAACCGACTCAATTCATAAATACTTTCTGCTGATTGCAATTGCAGTTTTTCATAGCGCCTTAACATAAAAGGTTCCATGGCCATGGACTTGACCGTATGAATCCCCTGCAAGATTTCAATAATAAAATTTTGACGTCGATCCTCCATAGTGGAACGATTTACTAACGCCTGATGTAATTTTTTACCAGTACTGATTGAAACAAACAGAAAGACCATTAATAATACCAATGGGATTGCTATCAAAGGCCCTGCAATCATTCCAACAAGCACTAAAAATACCAGTGCAAAAGGAAAATCCATCAACAACAAAATTGACTGACCAGAATAAAACTCCTGAATTTTTTCCAAAGCATAAATCTTATCGATATAGTAACCGGCCGGCTTGGATTCAAACTCCTGGGTTCGGGTATGCAAAATTTTGTTCATCGCATCCAGGCTGACTTTATGGTCAAATTTGGCGCTTTCCCAACTTAAAATCATGGAACGCCAAATTTTCAAAAAACAATCGGCCAAAATTACCAATAACAACCCGATTATTAATACTAAAAAAGTATCGGTAGCCTGGTTCGGAATAATCCTGTCGTAAACCTGCAAAATAACCACAGGCAAGGCCAACGCCAAAATATTTATCAATATCGAGGAAATAATAATTTCCGGTCGCCGCCAGGTTGTAGGCAAAGTAAAAGTTGACAATGGTTTTGTTCCCTATCTTTTTTCTTCGATGATTGTCACTCAAGCATCATTTGTATATGTTTTTTTGAAATATCAGCCTGAAAATCAACACAGGTTTTTTAAGATAAACATAGTGGAAAAAAATAAAAATTTCTGGCTATTTGTGACTCAAGTCATGAATCAAGAATTTTTCCAACTTACGAAGGCATGCAAGCTATTGTTTTTTATGTTATTTATTTTTTATCCTTGATAAGGTGCTGATAACATGGGTGTTTTGTGAAGAAGCCGTGGTTTTTCTAAAAAAGCAGATGCTAGTCTAGACAGCAAGGAAAATTATCATTGGGATAGATAAATAACCCTTTGTTTGTTTTGAACATAGTACATTTCTATAAAAGTTAAAAAGGCATCCAGTTATGGCAGAAGATAGTAAAGAGACTCGGAATAGCGCATCGGAAAACAATTTTGTTTTTAGTAGCTCAGAAAATTCAAAAGATCCTTCAAAGGATAAACAATCCATAGTCGTACCTGGTTCAGAAACTGGAAACAGTAATGAAGAGCTTTTTTTACAAAGTATTTTTCAGCCATCTGACCCAAACTCCCAAATTGATGATGGCTCCATTACTGGTTTGGATCGACAAAACACCTCTGACTTTCCTTCCTCCACAATAACTTTAGAAGCTGAAGGTTCTTCTCAAACATTGGAAACAGAAAGAAATTCATCAGGAAATATTAATGATCTCTTAACAAAAGAAGAATCTGACTCTGCTGAATTTTCTGCAAATGAAAATATTGAAAGTCAAGCTGCACGATCAAGTCATTATTCCTTGCCCGAACAATCTTTCCAAACAGAAGATAGTGCAAAAGAACCAACACCTAACGATAACACCCAGGAAGAGAACTCTACTCTCGAATCCCAACCTGTTACAATAAATTATGAGCCTGAAATTGGTTATCAATCACAACAACCGGAAAATCATGCACCCACTTCAGATGCAATTTCATTAGGTGAAATTTCAGAAGATACCCCCGTAACTTTTACTGCTCAACAGTTATTAGCCGGCAGCTTTGACCAAGACGGCGACAAGCTGACTATCAAAGCAATCAGCGTTGATCCCGAATTTGGTGAAATAACCAAGAATGTTGATGGAACATTCACCTTTACTCCAAGTGAAAATTATCACGGCGAAAATATTGAATTCAATTATATCGTCAGCGATGGGGAATTTGATGTTTCTGCTAATGCAACGCTAACGGTTAACGCTGTCAATGATACCGCTGTGGTCGGTAACATCGATTTAGGTTCAATCAAAGAAGATACCAGCATAAAATTTTCTGCCAAGGAATTACTGGCCAACAGTTCAGATGTTGATGGCGATACTTTATCTGTTGTTGATGTCTCCATCGATGAAAAATTTGGCTCTGTCGAATTCAG
>CAZGYJ010000061.1:10591-15790 GCA_964530345.1 uncultured Methylomonas sp. | reverse complement strand
TTTGGATTAATTAGACTTCGCCAATTGGCTAATAAATCATCAATTGTTATTTATAGACTATATTCACAGAAAATCAAGATTTATTCGGCGTTCTATTTTGTCCTTGAATTGCAAAAACCGAATTGTTTGAAATTCATCGGCAGAATCGAAACCTAAAATCTGCCAAGGAACATCAATATCAGTGATATGAATCGGGTACTGCTCTTTACTCTTTCTTAGTTGAATAACATACTCACCCGCTGCTTTAAATACTGATTTCCCAAATGTAGCCGAACTAAACTCAAGTTCATTACAATAAACAGTATAACTTATTTTTTTCTGGATATTTTCAATCGCAGAAACTCGGATATTTAAGAAATCCTGGGTGATACCTTGTTCAACCGCAACACGGGTACTGGACAATATACCTTTTGAATTACTAAGTACTTCCCAATACTCAATTTTCAGGTCATTTTCAAAATTATATTTATTGACAATGGTCTCCAAAAAAACTGAATAGGCTGAAAATAATTGTCTAGCTGTTGCTTGCTGGTGACGTTGAAAGAAAAGAGAACCTTTTTCATCAATAATATAAAGATCAACCCCGTCGGCAATCGTTCTGGTAAAAACCTGAATGGCATTAGATTTATTCAAGGTGTATAAATAGGGAATGGGAGTATTTTCCAATACAGTCGAATCAAAAAACACCGAGGAAAATACTTGCTGTGCATTAGCCAACTCATCCAGAATTTGAGACTCGCTATCGATTTTAAAAAAATTGATAGCTCCATTGAATTTTTGAAATAGATAATACGACTGACCAACTGGCAATATATAACGGCCAGCAGAATTCGTGGCATCATTACCAAAAAAGTGCTGTAAGGAGTGGTAAATTGTTTTAATCCTTAAAACAATACTTTTTGCCCTTAGCTGAGTAAAACAGGCAATTTCCATCGGAGGCGCAGCTCCTGCTTCCCTGGACTTGTTAATCGTATCAACAAAACAATTAAATAAACCTTCAGCAGCCTTGTCCTGACTGAAAAATATTTCTCCCCAACTGGTGATTAAAATACGATCCAGAGTTTGAATAAAATTCTTCCGCGCCATGCCATAACTCAACGCATCAGAACGTTCGCTGATCACCACAGAACCGTCATCTCTTGCTTCAGGTAATAATATCCCCAGATTTATTATCAATAAGGAGGCAACTTCTTTTTTTCGACGTTTATACGTTTCAAGTGACTTGTTTTCAATATCCAGATACCGATCCAGAAATTGCTGAATTTCGTTTAAAGTCAAATGAATTTCAGTCGCATTTAAATGCAGGGAAACAGCCTGAACCCGAATCTTTATTTTTTTATGATACAGACCGTTAACCACCATCCACAGCAGGATTTCCACAAGATTCCAGCTGGTTTTCATTGCATTGCTAAAAACCGGATTTTCTTCTCTGGATTTCCCCAAAAATACACCCCACCCCATACTGCCTGATTGAAGGGGAATTTCGATAATACTTAACTCATCTTCCGCAGCTTGAATGATGGATCGAGTAGAAATAATTTCAACCTTATCCGGTTTCTTTTCCAAAAATGCGAATAACTTCCGCCCGATTAACCTGGAATCCCGATCATGAACATAATCAGATTTTAAATGTTTTTTTGCAAACCCAATATTCATTCGATAACACTGGGTTAATTCCTTGACAATTGTTTGATGTTCCTGCAAAGCATTGGCAAAATCCCAGGAATCACTACGACCAAGATCATTGATATCAAATTCCTGCCATTGCCATCGTTGGGAAATATCCTGCAAGAACACTTCACGAAGCTGTTTTGTCTGCAAATCAGAAGACGAACCGTTCTCCCCGATAATTTTTAAATACAGGCATTTGCGTAATAAATTGATTCTCTCGTTGTTCCCTGATTTTTGAAGATAGGATTCCAGTTTACGGTACATCAGCAAATAAGGATCAAGATCATCAATCAAAAATTGACCCGAATATATGGCTTGCTTTAATTCCTGAGCTAGCCACTTGGGGTTAGGGTACTCACTGACATAGCTTTCCATTAACATCAATTTTAAAATTGATTTATGCGGTGAATAGATCGCCTTGTAAATATGCCACAGTGTCGCGCTGACAAACTCTTCAACCGGCACAGCATTAAGACCGCCAAAATCAATGATTTCATGTTCGGTGACAAAACGTTTTTTGAGCAAATGCTGAACATAATCGGGATAATTATGTTCTTCATGTGGCGGCACTAACCACCAGGCCGGAATTTTTCCGGCGACATAAATGGCAGTTCGATAAAACTCTTCGAGCAATAAATAATGTTGGGTCTTGCCGCTGCTTTCTGTAGAAATCGGCGTGTCCTGACCATTTCGAAATTGTTCGCTATTGATCAGAAAAAAATGCACTTCCAGCCCTATTGAAGCTGCCCAGGTTTCAACAGCTATCGCTTTATCCTGTAGCTTTTGCAGGGCTTCGCTGGAGAGCGATGGATCATGACACAGCCAGATATCAATATCACTGCTCTTGGTGAAAGCAATGCTGCTGACACTGCCCATTAAATACAGCCCTTCAATCGCATGACTCTTTGCAGCACGACGTTTATATCTGAAACTGCGCGTATATATTGTTGCCGCCTTAAGTGTCGCCCGGCCTGGTGTAAAATCAGGAATTCCGAATGGTGTGTCCGATGAAATAAACCCGGGCAACAAGGGATGATTCTGGTGAAATATCAGCGCTAATAAATCAAGAAAAACATGCTGCCGCACACGTAAAAATTGTTGAATACGCTGTATTTTAAAAAGATGCAGATTTTTGAACCGCTGACTTATTGCGTGCAAGTCTTTTCGGCTGATTTCCTCACCCGGAGAACCCAGTTGTATTTCAGGAAGATTAATTGCTTCAGTCATTTGCTTCAAGCATAGACCTAGATTGAGGAAAAGCCAGACTTATCGTAAGGGTATAGCGTTTAATCTATGGACTTGAGGGATTGTTCACAATTGCACAATATTCAACACATTCCTGCCCCAAACATGGCAGTCTTTTATGAGAAGCCTTCCAAGTTGCTATTCAGACGACACTTTTTGAAACTATAAATTTACCATCACCCACTTATATGCATTAAAAACTGACAATAATCGTAATCATTAGTCCAAAAATGCCGAAAACGACTTAAACAGGCATGATCAACTTGAATATGAAAACTATTTTTTGTCGATATTCCAAGAATCCGGGAAAAAATCATACGAATCACACCAGCATGGGTAATAACCAGTAGCTTTTTTCCTTTATTTTCATTGATGGTTTGCTGCCAGGCATCAGCAACCCGTTTGGAAAATACTGAAAAACTCTCACCATTTCCTGGAGCAAACTTTTCAGGGTCATCATAGAACTGAGATAACAAACCAGGGTTGAGTCGTTCAATTTGTTCCGCTGTTTTTGCTTCCCAATCGCCAAAATCAATTTCTGAAAACCCTGAAACTCGATTGCATGGTATTTTTCTCCGATCACTTAACCAGTGTGCAAAATCAAGGCATCGGGATAAAGGGGAGCTAATAATAATATCCCAGTTCTGATCAGCCGTCGCTTGTTGCATTTGCTGCCAACCTTTAGAAGTCAAAGGGTCATCTGTTTTACCCCGAAAATAGAAGCCGCCTTTTACTTCCCCATGCCGAAGCAAATCTATGGTGGTGATTACGGGGTCTACTGAGCAATGTTGGTTTTGCCTCTCTCCCAAGCCTGGAACTTCCAAATCTATTTGTTCAATTGCTCTCTGGCAAATTGAACAGCCTGCCTAACTTTTTCTGGCGCTGTACCGCCCAAGTGATTACGGGAAGCAACCGAACCTTCCAATGCCAATACATCATAAACATCTTCGGTAATAATATCTGAAAACTGCTGTAATTCTTCAAGCGATAATTCAGACAAATCCCGCTTGGTATCAACTCCCAAACGGACGGCCAATCCCACCACTTCGTGAGCATCACGAAAGGCCATACCCTTTCTTACCAGATAATCAGCCAAATCGGTAGCAGTAGAAAAACCTTGTTTTGCAGCCTGATACATATTGTCTTTTTTACATTGAATATGCGGAATCATATCGGCAAAAGCGCGTAATGAATTTATCAGCGTATCTGCAGTATCGAATAAAGGTTCCTTATCTTCCTGATTATCCTTGTTATATGCAAGAGGCTGACTTTTCATCAGCATCAGTAATGACATCAAATGGCCTGTGACGCGACCGGTCTTGCCTCTAACCAACTCAGGCACATCGGGATTTTTCTTTTGCGGCATGATGGAAGAGCCCGTGCAAAAAGCATCCGGTAGTTCAATAAAATCAAATTGCGCGCTGGACCAAAGTACAAGTTCTTCCGAAAAACGGGATAAATGCATCATAATCAAGCTGCCGGCGGCGGCAAATTCAATAGCAAAGTCACGATCACTGACTGAATCCAGCGAATTAGCGGATGGCCTGTCAAACTCCAACAATTCTGCCACATAATCACGATCAATGGGATAACTGGTTCCAGCTAAAGCGGCCGCACCCAGCGGCATGATATTGATCCTCTTACGGCAATCTTGCAGCCGTTCTTTGTCTCGAACCAGCATTTCAAACCAGGCCATCAGATGATGCCCAAAAGTCACCGGCTGAGCCACCTGTAAATGCGTAAAACCCGGCATAATGGTTCCAGCTTCTCGTTCTGCCACATCCAGCAAAGCTGTTTGCAAACGATTAATTAAACTGATGATGTTATCAATTTCACTGCGCAAATAAAGACGTATATCGGTGGCTACCTGATCATTGCGAGATCGCCCGGTATGTAATTTTTTTCCTGCGGTGCCAATCAGATCAGTTAATCTGGCTTCGATGTTCATATGAACATCTTCCTGTTTAATTGACCATGCAAATGTACCGTTACTTATTTCCTGACTTATTGTTTCTAAACCTTTGGAAATGTCATCATGCTCTTGACTTGTTAAAACACCAATCTTAAGTAACATCGATGCATGAGCCTTTGATCCCTGAATATCCTGCTGAGCCATACGCTGATCAAAACCGACTGAAGCAGTAAATATCTCTACAAAAGCATCGGTAGCCTGGCTGAAACGAGCACTGGAAAGTTTGTCTTGATTAACCTGGGTCATGTTGGGAAAGTAAGCAAAAAAGCCCTGTAGCCAAAACAACTACAGGGCTTTTTTTAGTTAAGAAA
>CAZGYJ010000061.1:0-10491 GCA_964530345.1 uncultured Methylomonas sp. | reverse complement strand
TAAGCAAAAAAGCCCTGTAGCCAAAACAACTACAGGGCTTTTTTTAGTTAAGAAAAAATCAGATTATTTCATCATAGATTTTTTGAACAACCGATCCAGTTTGCTGTTAGTTTCTTCAGCAAAACCAGCCGCCCGATCGGCTGCAGCTTCAGCAGCAGAAGCTCTGGCCGCAGCTTCACGAGCTGCATTTTGTGCGCTTGCGACTGCAGTAGAAGTTTTATCAAGATCTGATTTCAAACCGTCAATCTGAGATTGCAAATTATCAATGTCGGAAGTACTGGCACAACCAACGGCCAAACCAGCAGTTAATACGATCGCAGAAATCTTTATTGCTTTAAACATGTTATTTCCTTCTTAAATTTATTAAAAACAAAACCTAACGCTATGAAAATCAGTTCTAATTTTGCACTGTTTTTCAGCTCTTTTCCAGTATTATTTTACTTTTACTAGTGTCCCTTTGTTAATCCATTTTGCCAGCCGCTGTATCTGATGATTCGTCAAAGCTATACATCCGTGTGTCCAATTCATTGATTCATGCACTTTCTTGTTACCCCGACCGAGCCCATGAATCCCTATTCGACCGCCAAGCGGGGTATTCTGCGGAGGAAGTCTGTTGTGCTTGTGTGCTTGTTTTATCGAAGCAAAGGTCTTTCTGCTGATCAGTCCGTCTGTCAAGGCCTTTTTTGCATTTTCCATGGTCGGATAATTAAATCCATAGAATAAATGGTATGGGCTTTTTTTATTTACCCAGCCAATTTTATAGGTTCCCAAAGGCGTCACATCGTCACCTCGATGCTCCTTAAAACCAGCCCCATTTCGACCAATCGAAATATTGTCAAAAACCTCGATGGTTTTCTGGCCTCTTTTAACTTCCAGATTCATCGCTTTCGTATCCACAAGCAACCAAACACCTTCGCTCGCAAACACCAAATGACAGAAAAATAGATTTCCAAGTAATAATACTAAAATGCGCATCCTAATATTTCCATCTTAAATCAACATTAACTTTACTTTTTGATATAGTGACATCATCTTCAATCATTCACTAGGCAGGGCTAGAAATAATGAAAATTAAAACAGTACCCACCCAACCCTTTAATGACCAAAAACCAGGAACTTCCGGTTTAAGAAAAAAAGTCAAAGTTTTCCAGCAACCTAACTATCTGGAAAACTTTGTTCAATCCATTTTCGATTCCTTACCCGATACTCAAGGCGCCTGCCTCGTTCTAGGAGGCGATGGCCGGTATTTTAACCGAGAAGCCATTCAGATCATTATTAAAATGGCTGCTGCCAACGGATTTAGTCATCTAATTATAGGTCAAGGTGGTTTACTTTCCACCCCTGCCGCTTCACATTTGATCCGAAAAAACCAAGCTTCCGGTGGCTTGATTCTTTCCGCCAGCCATAATCCTGGCGGCCCTGACGAAGATTTTGGAATTAAATACAATGTCAGCAATGGCGGCCCTGCCCCGGAAAAATATACCGATGAATTTTATCGTCAAAGCAAGATAATTTCAGAATACAAGATTGCGGAAATTGGAGATGTCGACCTGGATAATATCGGCGAACAACAAATCGAATCCTTCAAAATCACTATTGTTGACCCTGTCGATGATTATGCCGCTTTAATGAATCAGATATTTGATTTTCCCTTGATCAAAAAGGCTATTGAATCAGGAAACATCACTTTATGTTTTGATGCTATGCATGCTATTACTGGCCCTTATGCAAAACGGATTATTGTAGAAATGCTAGGCGCCAAACCGAACTCAGTCATTAATGCAACCCCTCTGCCTGACTTTGGCGGCGGCCATCCCGACCCTAATCTGGCTCATGCCAAAAAATTAGCAGATCTTATGTTCAGTGCTGATGCGCCCACTTTTGGCGCCGCTTCTGATGGCGATGGTGATAGAAATATGATTCTGGGAAGTAATATTTTTGTTACGCCCAGCGATAGTCTGGCAATCATGGCAGCCAACGCCCAACTTATTCCTGGTTATAGCCAAGGAATAGTCGGCGTTGCCCGCTCTATGCCCACCAGCCAGGCTGTAGATCGTGTGGCTGAAGCACTTGGCATTGCCTGTTATGAGACTCCCACTGGCTGGAAATATTTTGGAAACCTTCTGGACGCAGGCAAAATTACTTTATGCGGAGAAGAAAGTTTTGGCACCGGATCTGATCATGTCCGAGAAAAAGACGGCTTATGGGCGGTGTTATTCTGGCTGAATTTATTAGCTAAAACTGGTCAATCGGTCAGCGATATTGTTCATCAACACTGGCAAAAATTCGGCCGTGATATCTACAGCCGACATGATTATGAAGCAGTTGATTTGTCCATTGCAAAGGGTATTTTTGAGCATTTACGTGAACAACTCCCTAAGCTGCCTGAAAAAAGCTTTGGTGAATTCTCTGTTAAATTTGCAGATGAATTCAGCTATCAAGATCCTGTTGACGACAGCATCAGTAAAAACCAGGGCATACGCATTGGATTTGAAGATGGTTCACGAATGGTATTCAGATTATCCGGAACTGGCACTGTTGGCGCCACCTTAAGAATTTATCTGGAAAAATTTGAATCAGATCCTTCGCGCCAAGATCAGGATGCACAAATCGCTCTGGCAAATTTAGTTGATCTGGCTGAACAACTCAGTGAAATCAGAAAACGCACTGGCCGCGATGCACCTACGGTTATCACTTAGGATCACGCATGGAATAAGTTGGGCAACTGGCGCAGTTTTTTTTCGTATTCAAGGTGTAGAAATAGGCGCAGCCAGCTATGCAACTATTTTTACAATGCAGTGGACGGATAAAAAACAAGCCAGTTGTCTAAGTTATTTCATGCGCGCTCCATAATTTGAAGCCTGGTCATAAAGAATCTATACCTTTATTGGCTAAACTGTCAGCTAATTCATTTCCCTCATGCCCTGAGTGACCTTTCACCCATTGCCATTGGACATCATGCCGTCCTATGGCAGCATCCAGTCTGCGCCAGAGATCTTCATTTTTAACCGGTTTTTTATTCGCGGTTTTCCAGCCTCTGGCCTTCCAGTTACTCATCCATTCCGTGATTCCTTTCAGGACATAAGTTGAATCAGTACTTAATTCAACCTGACAGGGTCTATTCAAACTTTCCAGCGCCATGATAGCTGCCATTAACTCCATTCGATTATTGGTCGTGTCAAATTCACCACCAAACATCTCTCGAACTTTGCCCTTGTAGCGTAACACTGCTCCCCACCCTCCTGGACCAGGATTTCCACGGCATGCCCCATCAGTAAAAATAATTACGGGTTCGGTCATAGTTTGCTGCGATTAGATGGTTCTAAGACACCCACTGATGCCAACCTGAATTTTCGGGTTCTAACTGGCTCCAATGGAATTAAATGATAACGCCGTTTTACTGCCTTAACTGCATAAGCGGCAGCAAACAAGGCATTTCTTTTTCTCAGACTCTCGATAAGATGAGGCTCCGGTTTGTTAACGTCAAAATTGAAACCAACAACGGTTTCAATCTCAAAATTAAGTAATTTCAGCCAATCAAGAATTTTTGACCGACGAATAAAAACCCCAATCCAGGGATCATTCTTTTCTCTATTTTTAAAGTATTGCCAATGCGTAAACACACGCCAAGGGTTAAAGCTAATCATGATTAGTTTCCCTTCAGGCTTTAATACTCGTTCAATTTCACGTAACACATGATGTTGGTCACGTTCAAACTCTAAAGTATGCGGCAAAATCACCATATCAATTGATTCGGTTTTAATCGGCATTAAATTTGCAGTTGATTGAATTTTCGCGCTTTGATCACAACCTCTGGCCTTATTGTCAGCTATAACAAATCGTGTATACAAAGAACAATCAATGAAATCTTTTTCCCAACCCAGCGCACCAATTTGCAAAATTGTCTGCTTATAACTGACAGTAATATTGCGACGAAGGTAATCGGTCTCTTGCTGCCGAAGCACAAGCCCTTTTGGAGTTTGGAACCATTCAAACAAAAATTTTCGCTTCATTTGCTACCTAGTTCCCATCAAGATTCGTAATACCTAATAAAACCATCTATAATTCCACCTTGATTAAGCTTCAATTAAAAAATTTCAGGATGATGCATAAAATTGTCTTTAAAACCACATTAATATTCATTTTATTGCTATCTGCAGGATGCGCAAAACATGCAACCAGCATCCAAAAGCCCCCACCAAAAGCGCCTATTGTTAAAGCAAAACCAATTGAATTGGTTATTATCAACCGGAAAGCTGAATCTATTCAACCGGTATTTTCTTTACCTGAGAAAAAACCACCTAATCCTAAGACAATTTGGGAACGAATGGTTTCCCTCTATAAAATGTCGGATATCTCTAATCCAAGGATAAATCGTGAATATCAGTGGTACTTGAAACACCCTGACTATCTTGAACGAATTCAAAAACGTGCTGCTCCCTATCTTTACAATATTCTCGAACAAATCGAAGCGAAGGGACTCCCCGGTGAGCTTGCCTTGCTTCCCGCCATTGAGAGTGCTTTTCGACCCCATGCATATTCTCGAAAAAAAGCAGCTGGATTATGGCAATTTATCCCCTCAACTGGCCGCCATTTTGGATTGAAACAGAACTGGTGGTATGACGGCCGTCGTGATGTTTTTGCTTCAACTGAAGCTGCAACCCAATATTTAAAACAACTATCAAACAGTTTTAAAGGTGACTGGCTATTAGCATTAGCTTCATATAATGCCGGCAAAAGTCGAATTAACCGCGCTATTCGAAGCAACAAAAGAAAGCATAAACCAATTGATTACTGGTCTTTGCGCTTACCTAAAGAAACCATGAACTATGTACCAAGATTACTGGCTATTGCTAAAATTTTTGCAGATGCTAAAACTTTAAATACCAGCTTGCTTGATATTCCGGACCAGCCCGCCTTTGTGAGTGTTGATGTTGGATCTCAGCTATCACTGGCTAAAGCGGCCAAACTGGCTGATATGTCATTGGACGAATTTTTCAAATTCAACCCCGGTTTTAATCGCTGGCATACCGCACCAAATGGGCCACATAGACTATTGATCCCAGTTAATAAAGCAGAAAAATTCAAACAAAAACTGGCTAAACTTCCAAAGAATCAACGCATTCAATGGCGACGCCATAAAATAAGATCAGGCGAAAATTTAAGTCTTATTGCTAAAAAATATCGGACATCAGTTAAATCCATCCGCGAAGTCAATCGTATGGCCAGCAATACTATTCATGCAGGCCGTTTTTTGCTTATCCCCACCACCTCAAATAAGTATTTAAAAAAACCATTGTGGCGACCTAAAAAAACAAGAATCGCGAAAAAACGTCATCTTTATATTGTAAAAAAGGGCGATACTTTCTGGGACATTTCCCGTAAATTTGCCATTAGCAGTAAAAAATTGGCGCTATGGAATAAACTTAGCCTGAAAAGCATTCTGCAACCTGGCCAAAAACTAATTATTAAAAATATCTAAAGCCGGATTAATCGACGCTACGGCTGATTGTTGTTTCCTCTCCCAGGTCGGGAGAGAGAGTAAAAGTAAATATGCCGTCTAATGGCATGGAATTTACGGCGTCTTCTGGAATAAGTTACTAAGGAACAGGAAAAGGTATAAATATTTGTAACAATGACCTTTTTTTGACACTTCTAATTTTTTTTAAAAAAAAGTGTAAAAATTCTTGACACTATTAATATTACTGCTAAAATATTAACCATCGTTAGGGATTGATGATAGTTTTTTTCATATTATTCCATAGCCGGTATCACATAGTGAAGCCGGCTTTTTTTTGGGTGATTTACTGACAAGAACGCCAGACTTCCCATAACAGTCTGTATATTTTTTATACAGGCCATAAGGTATTTTTGAAAGCTTCACTTTAAAAAGAGCGCTTGGCAACAACAAGATTTTCCTCTTTATAGAGAAACCACCTGATTCCTGCCTTTAGTTTTAGCTTGATAAAGCGATTGGTCCGCTCTTTCAATGACTGCATCTACAGTATCGCCACGCTTGAAACTGGCAACGCCGGCTGATAAAGTCACTTTACCAATTGATTCTCCATCTCCTTTGCGTTTAAGACGATTTTTCTCCAGTGTCTGCCTGATATTCTCAATCACCTTAACTGCTTCTTGCAAATCCGTATTCGGCATAATAACAGCCATTTCCTCGCCCCCATATCGGGCAGCAAAATGATTTTCTGCAACATTCTGCTTCATAACTCCTGCGGTATACCGCAAAACCTTGTCACCGGTTAAATGGCCAAAAGTATCATTGATTTTCTTAAAATGATCAAGATCCAAAATAGCCAAACAGAAATCTCCCTGTTCCGACGACGATTTTTCAAGTAGTTCAGCCAAGATATCGTCAAATGCTCGTCGATTTAACAAGCCCGTCAAAGCATCTGTCACCGCTACTTCACGAACCAGAGTAAGTTCCTTACGCATTTGATCCATTTCTTCATTGGCTTCATCCAGTTTTGATTTGAGAACTTGACTGGTCTCTGCCAATAATTTAGTTTCCGCCAATACCTGACTCAAAACTGATTTTATGTCATCATTGCTGTTCGCACTTTCTAGTTCATGAGCCGAATGATTAAAACTGGCTTCTGCCTTTGATACTTTATTACTGGCCAATCCCACTGACTGCGTTGTATCATTCAGGATTTTTTGCAGCTCCTTATTTATTTTTTCAAACGATTCAATTGATGCATTACAAACATGCTTTTTATAAAGTTCAACACTTTGTTCCGTGGTTACCTGCTGATTCAAACTCAGCAATTCATCCAAATCCTTTTTTAATTGGGCATTATTGCCAGAAACATATTCATACCAGATTGCGTAATTTATAGGGTCTGCGGAAATGTTATTTTTCATCATCAAAGGCAAAGTTTGACGAAGATATTGTGCATTTTGTTCGGGACTCGCATCATAAGAAGGCAAAAAAGATGTGAAACCGGTCATTAAGTTTTTTCCTCTGGTTGTGATCAAATTCAAACATTAAGAATAGTCCATAACCCTTATATTTCAATTTTTTACTTACGCCTCAACAAAATGGAACTATTTAAAAAACAACAACACTGGCTTTTACCTATCCTATCAGGATTTTTAATCGGAACGAGCTATATTCCCTTCCCCCCCTGGGCATCTCTTTTTTGTTTTGTGCCATTATGGATATTCTGGTCTCAACAGCAATCCTATAAACATATTTTTCTCGGCGGCTGGCTGACTTCATTCCTGTTCACCATCATTGGTTTTAATTGGGTCACCTATTTACTGCACGAATTTGCCCACCTGCCCTGGCCAGTTGCTTTGATAGGTATGATTTTGTTTGCAGCGATTGCCCACCTTTTTGTGCCCATTGCCGGATGCCTATGGTTTTTTGTTCACAAAAAACTTCAAGCTTCAGAACGACTATCTTTTGCCTTGATGGCGCTGGTCACAATTTTATGTGAATATTATTCATTGACTTTATTTGACTGGAATTTTGGTTATTCCTGGTATGCAGTTGATTTACCTGTTTATCATTTAGCCGAAATTATTGGTTTCAGTGGCCTAAGCGCACTGACCTTATTGGCCAATTTACCTTTGTATTTTGCTTGGAAAAATCGTGATAGACTGAAAGGCAAGATATATGCCTCGGCAGTCATTCTGATTTTTGTTGCACTCAATCTTACTGGAAATAGCTTGAAAAACAGTCTTCCTTCGAGTGATTCTTCTGTCAACGTCCTTTTGGTCCAAGCCAGCATTGCTAATGAAGAAAAAATGGCCGCTGAATTAGGCCAGGGTTATCGTGATGAAATTTTTAAACGTTACTTAAATCTCACCAACCAGGGAATCAAAAATCATCACGATAAAAAAATTGATTTTGCAGTCTGGCCGGAAACAGCCTTTCCCTTTTTATTAGGACAGGATTTTCGGTTTACAGCTCACGCTATAGCCCTCTCAAATTTTCTAAAAAAACATCATCTTGCGCTGATTACTGGCGCTTACAGTATCGATCGTGCAACGCGGTTAATTACCAATTCTCTGTTCGTATTGGATGAAAATGGTAACTTAAAATCACCCCATTACAGTAAATCAAAATTACTCGCCTTCGGTGAATATATCCCAGGAGAACAGCTATTTCCACAAATCAGGGATTGGCTGCCTGCAACCGGACAATTTGCTCGTGGCCCTGGACCAACAATACTGTTAAATCTGAATGGCTATAAAATTGGCCCTCAAATCTGCTATGAGAGTCTATTCCCTGACTTTTCCAAATCATTAGCCGATTTGGGTTCGCAATTTACTGTTAACGTTACCAATGACTCCTGGTATGGTAAGTGGCAAGAACCTTATCAACATATGTATATGACTTTGGCAAGAGCAGTCGAATTTCGCCGTCCATTAATCAGGACAACAAACACCGGAATTTCAACCGTGGTATTGGCATCAGGAGAAATATTGGAACGATCACCTTTATATGAAGAATGGACTGGATTTTACCAAGTCCCTTATTTAAAAAATCCACCCAAAACTTTTTATCAGCAATGGATCTGGTTAGTTCCATTTTTACTCTGGCTCAGTTTGGCCGGATTATTGGCTATGGGAGTAATCAAATCCCACATGAGGACAATAATTCTTAAACGGGAGCAATAAATTTGTACTATATTCAATAAACTAACTTGATATCAATAGCAATTCCAGAAAAAGTGAGTGATAAAAACGACCTGACAGCAAGCAGTCATATTCCAATACAGTCGCCTGAGGCGATTGGAATGTCTATAGAAATAGCTGGAATTGGCGCCCGCTCACATGCCTTCATTATTGACTGGCATTTCCGTCTACTGCTGGCTATTTCCTGGATATTGGGTTGTGGGATTGCATTATTTTCATTTCAAGGCATGCGTTTTGCTTGGGATCAGGCATCAACGGGCATGCTCTATCTCTGGTTAGCACCTGCAGGAATTATCTATTTCTTTTATCATCCCTTACTTGAAATCATCATGTCTGGGCGAACGCCAGGCAAACGAATGGCAGGTGTTAGAATTGTTACCATCAATGGTCTAACCCCAGGGGCCAGCTCTTTATTAATCCGCAATGTTTTTCGTCTGCTTGACAGCCTGCCCGCATTTTATATCGTTGGCCTTGCTGCTGTTGCTTTAACGCGCCAACAAGTTAGAATTGGAGATATGGCTGCAGGATTGATGTTAGTCTACAGCAAGGAGATTGATCAAAAACAGTTGCAACGAGCTAGTCAGTTAGCCCTTAAATCAAATCTTGATCCGGCAAATCAATCTTTGTTATTGGATTTACTGAATAGATGGCCACAAATGCAAACAGAAGATCAAATACGGCTGGGGGAAAAATTTCTTAAAAAAATTGGCAAAACAGTTCCCCCTCTCAATCAGGAAAAAACCCAACAAAGCAAACTACTTCTGGAACTCCTCGAAACACTTGTCAAAACCGGCGACTCATGAAACAGGAAAATGCTAGAAAAGCGTTATCAAACTGGCTCAGCTCTCGAGTGAAAAGCTGGCAGCACTTCGAAAAAACATTGATGCTCAAGAATGCTGATTCAGACGAAGAATTGGACTCCTCAAGAGAAATTTTAACCGGATTTCGTTCAATTCAGGCTGACCTATCGTTGGCGCGTAGAAACATACCAGACCATCCCCTAACCAGATACCTTGAAAGTCTTTTTATAAAATGCCATGAAGTCATTTATCAGCCACCCAAACACTATGTATCGCAAATTAAGGATCTATATAATATTGAAGTCCCTCGTTTAATGCGGCAAATGTTAACCCCGATTATTGCCACCTTGTTCTTATTTATGGTTTCAATTCTGGCTGGTTGGTTATTGGTTTCTTTTTTCCCGAATCTCGTTACTTTGTTTGCCTCACCGGAAATGATTAACCACGTCCAAAGTGGTAAATTATGGACCGACGACTTACTTAATATTATGCCTTCTTCTGTTGTTTCCTTAGGCATCATCACCAATAACATAACCGTTAGTTTGTTTGCTTTTACCCTTGGCGCTCTTTATGGTCTGGGTACGCTATATATTATCTCGATAAATGGCCTTATGCTGGGCGGGGTGTTTGCTTTTACGGCTCAATATCATTTGGCAGACAGGTTATTTAAGTTTATTATCGGACATGGTGTTGTCGAATTAAGCGTCATTGTCATTGCGGGGGCGATGGGTTTACGATTGGGTGAATCCTTGATTCGACCAGGAACTAGCAATCGACTTCAGGCCTTCCAGCAAATCACCCTTAATGCTGGAAAAGTTATGCTGGCGGCAGTTCCCTTTCTGATTGTAGCTGGATTAATAGAAGGTTTTATTTCGCCAAATGACAAATTTAGCTTAATGGTGCGTATGCTTGTTGGAATTAGTAGCGGACTGCTCCTTTGGTATACCCTTTTTTTTGGTCTGCCATTAAAAACAAAACTATACTTCGCGCGGTCACGGATGCGGAATTTATAGCGCACTGATTTTTGTCG